>NZ_RAWL01001147.1:0-439 GCF_003668885.1 Corallococcus sp. AB049A
ATGCAGGAGAACCGGTTTCACGGAATGGTGCGCCTTATCGTAACATGTTAGCATGTAAGATAATCAAAAATGGTGCATATACTCACGAACGGCGACGGTGTAGGATGATGTGCCCTTTTCATGCATCTCCAAGATGTCGTCCGAGGAGAATACCGAAGCGCGAACCGACGGAAACAGCAGGGTGGTCAGAACCAGGGCGATAACGAAAGCCAGCCATGAGGGGAGCATCGTGAGCGGAGTGAAGACTGCACGACGGCGGCAAGATACGAGGAGCGAGTCCAAGGAGGGCGTGGAGGGGACCACAAGCGGGGAGGAGCAACTTGTTGGGGTTTGCCGGTGATGGTGACGGAAGACCAGGGTCGGCGGTCTCATCTAGAAGCTTCGTGTCACGTGACACGTTTCACTTTGGAAGTGTGGCGGACGCTGAGGATGATAACAG
>NZ_RAWL01001148.1:0-439 GCF_003668885.1 Corallococcus sp. AB049A
GAACGTGCCAATGAGGTTGATGTGCACGACCTTGGCAAAGAAGTCTCCGGCCATGGGGCCGTTCTTGCCGAGGACACGACCGGCGCCGACGACGCCAGCGCAGTTGACCAGCAGGTTGAGGCCGCCCATACGCGATGTGGCGGTTTCCATAGTGGAGTTAACTTCGGCCTCGGAAGTTACGTCGCAGCGTAGGAATGAGGCGTTGGCGCCCAACTTGGCGGCAGCGGCCTGGCCGGGTCCTTCCTGGACGTCAACGAGCACGACTTTGCCGCCCTTCGAGGCGATATAGCTACCAACGGCAGCCCCCAGACCCGATGCGCCACCGGTGACGACCGCACGGGCGTCTTGAATTTTCATAGTGCTCCCCAAACAGGTCAGGCGATTTTCGTTTGGCCCGACCCAGCAGTAATTATACCGCGCGCGCCCCACAGGGCAGCCA
>NZ_RAWL01001149.1:0-439 GCF_003668885.1 Corallococcus sp. AB049A
ACCGTCGATGCCGCGAGCAGCCAGTGGTTGCAGAGCGCCATCAACGCGCTGTCGGACAATGTCTTCTATGGGGCGCCGGTCTATCTGCAGTTGAGCGACTTCCAGCAGGTGCAGGCGAGCGTCTTCCAGCTCACGCGTGCGCCGGGCAAAAACATCGTGTATCTTGGGTCGTTGCTGCTGGTGCTGGGCGTGTTTTCCATGTTTTACGTGCGAGAGCGCCGCTGGTGGCTGTGGATCAGACCGCAATCCGGTCCGGCCAACGAAAGCCCCTCCGGCACACATGTGCTGACCGCCATGTCGACCATGCGCCGCACGCTCGACTTCGACCGCGAGTTCGAGCGCCTCAAGCACGATATCCGCGCCGCGGCAGGCGCCCCCGCCGCACCCGATGCTGCTGGTGCAGCGAGCGTCGACCCCAAACCAACGAAGTGAGCAGGTG
>NZ_RAWL01000115.1:0-21496 GCF_003668885.1 Corallococcus sp. AB049A
GGTCCAGGGTGGGCACCGAGCGCGCGCTCTGCACCGCGCGGCGCTTCTCCTCCTGGGCCGCCTGCATGCGCGTGCGGCCCTCCTGGATGCGCTGGAGCAGCGACTGGGACGCGGCGGAGTCCACGCTGTCCGCGGGCACGCGCTTCAGCTGCGCTTCAATCTCACCGATGGAGGGGTCCAGGTACGCCTCGTCCAGCTTCTGGCCGTAGAGCGCCGTCCAACGGCTGCTGGCCTGGGCGAAGTCGGGCGAGGGCGGCGCGGGCGAGCGGCTGCACCCGGCGGCGAAGAGGAGGGCTGCGAGACCAAGGCCCATGAAGGGCCGCTTCGGACGGAGGACCTGGGGGCGCACGGCCCCGGTTTATGCCACCTTCCGTCCGGCCGCGCCCCTTTTCCGCACGGGGCGCGCCGTCGTGCCTACACGCCCAGGAACAGGCGCTTGCCGAAGTTGAGCGCCAGGTCCGCGTCGAAGATCTTCTGCGCGGAGGTTTCGATGTCGTACTCCACGCGCAGGTACTCCACCGTGCGCGCGTCCGTGTCGCAGATGACGAAGCAGGCCCGGTTGTCGTAGTCGCGCGGCTGGCCCACGCTCCCCACGGACACGATGTACTTGTAGCCCTTGCGCAGCACGAACTTCTGGGCCACCACGTCGTTCACCTCGCCGTTGCCAATGGCGAACGCGCGGCACAGGTGGCTGTGGCCAATGAAGGTCACTTCCGGCAGCTCCGCCACGTACGGCGTCAGCTCCCGCGCCTGCTCCAGCGCGAAGATGTACTCGTACGCCTTCGGGTCGATGGGCGAGCCGTGGCAGAAGCCCACCTCCCCAATCCGGTACGTGTACGGGAGGCTGCGCAGCCAGGCCAGGTTCTCGTCGGAGATGACGTTGGCGCTCCAGTCGAGCGCGTGCCGGGCGGCGTCGTAGTAGTACGAGTAGTCCATCCGCCCCGCCACCGCCGCGTCGTGGTTGCCCAGCAGCGTGATCTCCGCCACCGAGCGCACCAGCTCACAGCAGGGGTTGGGGGACGCCCCGTAGCCGACGATGTCCCCCAGCGACACGAAGCGGTCCACCTTCTGGTGCTCCGCCACCCTCAGCACCTCCGTGAGGGCCTCGATGTTGGAGTGGATGTCGGAGATGACGGCGATGCGCATGGGAACCCTAGGGGTGGGTTTGCTGCTGGGAGATGATGCGCCGCAGACTCGTCAATGCGTCCGCGTCCAACGCTTCGAATCTCAGGCCCATGCCGGGAGGCCGGCCGGACGGCTGCTCTTCCTGACGCAACCACACGACCGTGGCCTGGGCCTGCAACTGCGTGTCCGTCGCCTGCTGGGTGAGCCGCACCTGCGCACGCGTCCCCGCCGCCAGCGGGGTGCTCGTCCTGACGAAGAGGCCACCCTCGCTCAGGTTGGCGATGCGTGCATACAGGGTCACGTTCTCACCCTCGCACCAGCAGCGCAGGAGGGTGCCGACCCGCGCGTGCTTTCGATTTTCGCTCAACCCGGGGGGACCTCCCGACGTGGCAGCTTCCCGTCCACGCCGGCGCTGAAAAAGGACGTCCGCACCGGATTTATTCATCCACTGCGTCCGCTCAAGCCTAGGAAGGGTGGGCGCGGCCCGTCAAGTTCCACACCGGGTCCTCCCTCTTCCACCCAACGCTCCCCTACCCGCCCAGCGGGCCCAGGTCGTCGAAGTGGGTGAGCTTCTTGAACTCGGCGAAGCGGGCGTGGATCTCCGGGCGCTGCACCTCGCGCAGGCGCTCCAGGCTGAACTTCTCCACGGTGAAGGAGGCCATCACGCTGCCCATGACCATGGCCTTGCGCAGCACCTGCTGATCCACCTTGCCGCCGGAGCTGGCCAGGGTGCCCATGAAGCCGCCGGCGAAGGTGTCACCCGCGCCGGTCGGATCGAAGACCTCCGACAGGGGGAACGCCGGGCAGGCGAAGATGTGGTCGTGGTCGAAGAGGAGCGCGCCGTGCTCGCCGCGCTTGATGACCACGCGGGACGGGCCCATGGCCAGGATGGCGCGGGCGGCCTTCACCACGTTGTGCTCGCCGGACAGCTGGCGGGCCTCCGCGTCGTTGATGAAGAGCAGGTTCACGCGCTGGAGCGTCTTGAGCAGCGCCGGACGGCTGCCCTGGATCCAGAAGTTCATCGTGTCCGCGGCCACCAGCTTGGGCGCCTTCACCTGGTCCAGCACGCGCGACTGGAGCTCCGGGTGGATGTTGCCCAGGAAGACGTAGGGCGTCTCGCGGTAGGCGGCCGGCAGGTTCGGGGAGAAGGACTCGAAGACGTTGAGCTGGGTGTCCAGCGTCTGCGCCTCGTTGAGCTCCCAGCCGTACTTGCCCTTCCAGCGGAAGGTGCGGCCGGCCTCGCGCGTCAGCCCCTCCAGGTCGATTCCGCGCCCGCGCAGGAACTGCAGGTGCGACTCCGGGAAGTCCTCGCCAATCACCGCCACCAGCTGCACGGGGCCGAAGAAGGACGCGGTGGTGGAGAAGTAGGTGGCGGAGCCACCCAGCACGTCCTCCTTCTTGCCGAAGGGCGTTTCCAGCGAGTCCAGCGCGATTGAACCGACGACGAGAAGAGACATGGAGGCTTCTTCCTGGGGGTGACCCGGCGCGGGGACGACATCGCGTCAGGGCACGGCGCATTCCAGGGGAAACCCCGTGCCCGTGCCGGGTACGACACCTTCCCGGCAACGTCAAGGGGACAACGGTCTAGAAGGCCGGAACGCCGATGGTGGTGATGAGGGCCTTCAGGTCGTCGTCGGTGAAGAAGAAGCCCGCGCCGAAGAAGAAGTCGCGGCCGGCGATGAGGCGCCGGGTGGCCGCGTCGCGCTGCCGGGCGTTGAGGATGTCGTCCATGCCCGCCATGACGTACACGTGGTCGAACGCCTGGGCCTTCAGCATGCCACGCAGGCGAGGGTAGCGCAGCTCGTCCGCCGTGAAGTTGAACGCGTCCATCTTCAGGGTCAGCACGTCGTCGAAGAGGTGCAGGTCCGCGCCCACGCCGCCCGTGGATTCGATGAGGCCCACGCGCAGGGTGGTGAAGTAGTAGCGCTTGGCGAACTGGAGGCTGACCTTGAAGGACTCCTTGGTCACCTTCTGCGTCTGGATGACCGGGTCGCCCTCGGACGGCGGGTTCGTCTGGACCACCTGCGTGCTGACGGAGCCGCGCGGGTCGTCGATGATCTCCAGCAGGTAGTACTTGTCCGGCTTGGGGATGAGCTTCAGCGTCAGGCCGTTCTTCGACGCGCCCTGGGACACCAGGTAGCTGCTGAACAGGCCCACCTCCGTCTGGAGGGTGGAGAGGCGGGTGGCGAACTCGCTGACGTCGGTGACGGCCTCGGAGACGCGCTGGCCCAGCTGCTCGTCGGTGAGCAGCGCGCCCGCGGCGCCCTCGCCGTCCTTCACCTTGCGGGTGATGTCCTCCAGGTTGGCCAGGGTGTTGTCCAGCCGGCCCAGCGTCTGCTTGAGGCTGGAGACGCTCTCCTTGAACTCCCCTTCCCCGCTGCCCACGATGTTCTTGACGGTGCCCAGCACCTCGCGGACGTCCTGGGTGATGCGCTCCACGTTGGTGACGATGCGCGTCACCTCCGCGCCGTTGCCCTGGGTGATGGCGCGCACGTCGGAGGACACGCCCTCCACGTTCGCCATGATGGTGTCCAGGCGGTCCGTGTTGCGGCGCACCGTCGCGTCCACCGAGTCCGACAGGCGGACCAGGTTCTCCACGATGCGCTCCAGGCTGCCGGCGCCCTTCTCCCCGCCCAGCACCTCGCGCAGCGCGCCCGTCACCTGCTGGATGTCGGAGGTGATCTGCGACAGGGACTCGAAGACGGCCTCCACGCCCTGGGTGTCGATGACGCGGCGGATCTGCCCGCCGTTCTCCAGCTCCGGCGCCTGCTCCGTGCCGGGGTTCAGGTCCAGCAGGTAGTCGCCCAGGAGGGATTCCGAGCGCTTGGTGACCGCGGCGTCCTGCCGCAGGTCCACGCCCTTGCGGATCTTCAGCCAGATCTTCGCCCGGGTGCCCTCCAGGCTGATGTCGCTGATCTCTCCCACGGGAATGCCGGCGATCTGCACCCGGCCGCGCACCGCGAGGCCAGACGCGTCCCGGAAGTAGGCCCACACCTGCGTGGAGTCACGGTCGCGCAGGCCGCCCTTCTTGGCGAACAGCACGAACGTGATGAGGAATCCTCCGGCGGCGAGGACCAGCAGGCCAACACGGAAGGGCGTGACGAGCTTCTTCACCTGATGTGACTCCGAGCGCTACCACCGGCCGCGCGCGACTCTAACGATTTGCATGCCGGGTGCCAGCTTTTCATGAAGGACTGGAATCCTTGGGGGACCGGCTTCCCCACCCCATGTCCTAGTTCTTGCCGAACCACGTCTGGAGGAAGACCTGGACGGCCGGGTGCTGGGACTGCCGCAGCTGCTCCGGCGGGCCGTGCTCCACGATGACGCCCTTGGACAGGAAGGCGATCTGGTTGGCCACGTTGAAGGCGGACGCGATGTCGTGGCTGATGACCACGCTGGTGACGCCCAGCTCCTTCTGCGCGGTGAGGATCATGTCGTCCACGGAGTCCGTGGTGATGGGGTCCAGGCCGGTGGTGGGCTCGTCGTAGAGGACGACCTTGGGGTCCAGCACCACGGCGCGCGCCAGGCCCACGCGCTTGCGCATGCCGCCGGACAGGTCCGCGGGGAAGCGGTCCTCCACCGCGCGCTTGAGGCCCATGAGGTCCAGGCGCTTCCTCACCTGGACGCGGATCTCGTCCTCGGACAGCTTGGTGTGCTGGCGCAGCGGGAAGGCGACGTTCTCGAACACCGTCATGGAGTCGAAGAGCGCGGCGGCCTGGAACACCATGCCGAAGCTGCGGCGGACCTGCTGCAGGCCCTCCACGCCCATGGGGACGATGTCCTGCCCGTCGACGATGACCTTGCCGCTGTCCGGCTTGAGCAGGCCGATCATGTGCTTCATCAGCACCGTCTTGCCGGAGCCGGAGCCGCCCAGGATGACGCAGGTGCTGCCCGCGGGCACGGTGAGGTTGATGCCGGTGAGGACCTTGTTCCCCGCGAACGTCTTGTGCAGGTCCACGATGTCGATCATGGCCCGCTCGGAGCCGGGCGGAGTCGGGGCGTTCATCAGTGCATCAACATGCCGACGATGAAGTCGAGGATGAAGATGGACAGCGCGCTGGCGACCATCGCCTCGGTCGTCGCCTGGCCCACGCCCTTGGCGCCGCCGGACGCGTTGTAGCCCTTGAAGCAACAGATGAGGGCCACGGCGAGGCCGAAGATGGCGCCCTTGATCAGCCCCTCGTAGACGTCGGCCGGGGCCATCCACTGCTGGGTGCGGGACAGGAACGTGCCGGGGGAGATGCCCAGGCCGAAGACGGCGACCACGTAGGCGCCCGTCATGCCCGTGGTGTTGAAGAGCATGGTGAGCGCGGGGACCATGAACAGGCCCGCGAGCACCCGGGGCACCAGCAGGTACTGCACCGGGTTGACGGCCATGGTCTCCAGCGCGTCCACCTGCTCGGTGACGCGCATGGTGCCCAGCTCCGTGCACATGGCGGAGCCGGCGCGCATGGTGACCATCAGCGCGGCGAACACGGAGGCCAGCTCTCGCGTGAGCGTCAGGGCCACCGTGGGCCCCACCAGGCTCTCCGCGTCGAAGAGGGCGAACGCCGTGGACGTCTGGAGGGCGAACACCATGCCGGTGAAGGTGCCGGTGAGCCCCACGATGAAGATGGAGCCCACGCCCACGAAGTCCAGCTGGGTGAAGAGGTTGTGCAGCCGGAACGGGCGGCGCACGCTCCAGCGGAAGACATCCAGGCCCAGGGCGACCACGCCGCCAATGCTGCTGACGACGTCGATGATGCCCTTGCCGAGGCCCTCCACCGACTGAGTGAAGGCGCCGGTGAACCGGTTGGGTTTGCTGGGGGTCTCGGTGGTCATGCGTTCAGGCGGGCGACTCTACGTGCTCCGGAACGCCGCACAAGGGAAGTGAGCGCCGGGCCATCCCACCCCCACCTCCATCGGCTGGTTGGCCGGTGGGCTCCCACGCGGCACGCGGGTGGGATGCGATGGGACTTCCTCCGCCAGGGGTCGGCCGTTATGTTGCGCGGCCCTCTTTACTTCCACGCCCGGCGCGCCCTGTGGGGAGTTGCCGGGCCAGAGCGACACGACAGCATGGCTACTCAGAAGGTCGGCGGCGAGGTGGATGCCCAGTGCACCCGCTGCAAGATGAATCTGGCGCACACCATCCTCGCGATGGTCGGTCCCAAGATCGTGCGCGTCCGCTGCAACACCTGCGGCGGAGACCACGCGTTCCGGGGCGCCGCGGGCGTCACGGACCGCCCCACCAAGGCCTCCACCACCCGCGCGCCCCGCGCCGCCTCCAGCACTCCCCGCGCGGAGAAGGTGATCATCTCCTTCGACGAGCAGCTGGCGGGCAAGGACATCGCGAGCGCGCCCAAGTACAGCCCCAAGGACACCTACAAGGTCGACCAGGTGATCCACCACCCGACGTTCGGCGTGGGCCTGGTGACGGCGGTGCGCGGCGACAAGGTGGACCTCACCTTCCGCTCGGACACCAAGACGCTGGTGCACGGCCGCGGTGGCCCGCCGACGGACAAGCCCGCCTTCAGCCCGCCCACGACCAGGCAGTCGGGCCCGGCGGACAAGCCCATGGCCGAGCTGCCTTCGGACGCGGAGTTGGACGCGCTCCCTGAGACTTCCTTGCCTTCCGGGGATTGACCTGGAGGCAGGAGCGGCGGTCAACTGGGGCGCTGGGTTTCCCGTATGCGTCCGCCGCTCCAACTCGCTGTCTGCCTCTTCGTGCTGGGTGCCGCCGTCGCGCGCGCGGAACCGCCGGAGGTGGAGGCGACGCCCGGGCGCGTGGTGCTCGGGCAGGACGCGACCGTGGAGGTGCGGGTGCGGGTGCCCAAGGGCGCCGGCCCCGTGCGCGCGGCGGCCTCCTCCGGCACCTGGGCCCAGGCGAAGCTGGAGGGCGGCGCCGAGCGCGTCTTCCACTGGACGCCTCCGCCGGTGCGCTATCCGCTGTGGGCGGTGCTCGCGTTCTGGGTGGAGGACGGCCGCGCGCCGGAGGTCACCACCGTGCGGCTGCCACTCCTGGGGCGCACCACGCTGGACGTGTCCACCGCGGCGGGCGCGGAGGTGGTGGTCGCGGTGGGCGACGCGAGATTCGGCCCGGTGAAGGCGGACGGGCATGGCCGCGCGCAGGTGCCCGTGGAGGTGCCTCCGGACGCGACGGAGGCGCGCGTGCTCGCGACGCGGGGAACGCTCACCACGGATCGCCGCGCGCCGCTGGAGGTGCCCGCCGCGCGTCCGCTCGTCGTCGCGCTCACGCCGGATCCGCTGCCCGTGGAGGGCGGTGGCTGGCTGATCATCGAAGGCGCCGGGGAGCGGATCACACCCTCGGAGCTGGCCGTGGTCGCGGAGGGCGCCACCGTGAAGCCGGAAGGCGCGCGCTACACGGTGCGGCCGCGCGCGGACGCGAAGGACGTGTCCGTCTCCGTGCGCTGGCGTGATGCGCCCACCAGGGACGCGGTGATGAGCCGGAGCGCGGTGAAGCCCGCGGCACCCAAGGTGGAGCAGTTCGTGGAGGTCCCGACCACCGGCTCCATCTTCCCGGGGCATGGGGTCTGGCGTCCGGTGTCGTGGAATCCGTCGCTGTTCCTCCTGGGCGGCGCCGCGTTCGCGAGCGGCGCCAACGGTGGACCGCTGCTGGGGCTGGGCGTGTCCGTGCCGCTGCCGGTGTGGCGCCACCGCGTGGCGGCGGAGGCGGAGGTGGGCCTGCGCCACGCGAGCCTGGATGGTCAGCAGGGAGACACCCAGGTGCATTCGCGTGTGTGGGGGATTCCCCTGCTTCTGTCCGCGCGGATCGCCCTTTTCCAGCAGGGCTCCTTTCAGCTGGACGGCCGTGCAGGCGGCGGAGCCCTGGCCTTGAGCCATCACCTGTCGACAGAAGGCATTGGGACCGGGGACGTCTTTCCTGCCGCCGTGGATGAGCGCAGAGTGCGCGCCATGGGATTCCTGGCCGCGCAGGGCGCCTATCAGCTGGGCCGCTTCAGCCTCCTCACGGAGGTGCGCGCGGCATTGGCGCCCGTGAAAACTCCGTCGCTGCGCGCCCAGCTGGGCGGCGTATCTGTATCCGCGGGGCTGAGGTTCTTCCCGTGATGCGCGCGGGCCTGGGCGCGGTGGGCCTGGCGGTGCTGGCGTGGGCCTGCGCGGGCGACCCCTCGGCGCTGCCCGCGCCCAGCATCGTCTCCGTGGAGCCGGCGACGCTGCCGGTGAACGCGAAGGACCAGGACGTCACGGTGCGCTTCGACGCGCGCTACGGCGTGGCCGTGGACTACGGCGCGCGGACGGTGGATGCGCGCATGGGTTCAGGCCGCGTCTGGGTGGACGACAAGGAAGCGACGGTGACGCGCTTCGACCCGGAGGGCGTCGCCATCGCGACGGTGCCGAGGGGCCTGGGCGCGGGCGCGCACGCGATACGGCTGCGGCTGGACGACGGGCGCGAGGCGGTGGCCGAAAGGGCGCTCACCCTGCGCCCACCGGGGCAGGAAATCATCGACCCGCCCCTGCTCGAGGACGGGGGCGTGCTCATCGAGACCGACGCGGGGCCCATCCACGGGGGCTTCGACGGAGGGGTCGACACCGAGGATGGCGGAGTGCAGGTGGATGGGGGCCCCGGGCCGGACGTGCCCATGCGCGAGGGCGACATCACCGGGTTCTCCTTCGACGACATCGAAGGCACGCGCGTGAGCCGGACGTCCTTCGCCATCACCGTGCACGCGCAGGGGCCCCGGGCCGGGGACTTCCAAGGCTCGCTGGAGCTCTACGCGTCGCGCGGAAATGTGACGCCCGCCAAGATTGGCCCCTGCATCGGCGGCCTGTGCCTCGGGTTCGTTGCCCTGGACGCACCGGCGGGCAACGTGCGCCTCAGCGCCAGGGACAGCTTCGGCGCGACCGGCGAGTCCAACACGTTCCGCCTGGAGCCGTACAAGGAGTGAGGCGGCTCACCCCGCCGCGCGCAGCAGCTCCAGCGTGCGCTGCATGTCCGGCGGCAGCGGTGAATCCACCCCGCGCGCGGGCACCCCGGGAAGCGCGGGCCACTCCACGCGCGCGGCGTGCAGGGGCGTGCGGGTCAGGACTTCTTGAGCCCCCTGCCCTCCCAGGTCGCCCTCGGTGAGCGGGGCCTCGCGGCCGTACTGGTGGTCCACGAGCAGCGGATGTCCCAACGACAGCAGGTGCACGCGGATCTGATGCGTGCGGCCCGTCAGCGGCTCCGCCTCCACCAGGGACGCGCGCGCGAAGGTCTCCACCGGCCGCACCCGCGTGCGGGACGGCTTCGCGTCCGGCTCCTGGGGCCCGGCCACGCGCATGCGTCCCTTGCGGCCGGCGACGAGCGGCGCGTCCACCATCTGGGGCGCTTCCAGCCGGCCCTCCACCAGGGCGCGGTAGCGCTTGCGCACCTTGCCCGCCTCGAAGGCCTGGGACAGCGCGCGGTGCACGTTGGCATCCAGCGCGAACACCAGCGCGCCGGACGTGTCGCGGTCCAACCGGTGCACCACGTAGACCTTGCGGCCCAGCGCGGCCTCCAGCGTGTCGCGCAGGGACGGGCCACCCTCGCGGCCGGGGATGACGAGCACCCCGGCCGGCTTGTCCACCACCATCACGCCCGCGCCCTCGAAGAGGACGCGGGGAACGTCACCCCTCATTCGTAGTCCGACGCCGGCACGACGGTGATGGGGCCCAGCCCTTCCAAGAGCGGCTTCACCTCCGACGCCTTGCCCAGCACCACGATGAGGGGCCGGTCCGCGAACGCGTACTTCTTCGCCGCGGCGGCCACGTCCTTGGGCGTCACGGCGCGCAGCCGGTCGCGGAACTTCTCCACCCAGTCGTCGCCCAGGCCGTGGATGCGCATGTCCGCGATGACGGAGGCCACGGACTCGTTGGTCTCCGTGCGCAGCGGATACAGGCCGGCCAGGTAGCTCTGCGCGTCCTTCAGCTCGCGGGGCTTCAGGCCGCTGTCGCGCACGCCGTGGATCTCCTTCAGCGCCACGTCGATGATCTCCCGCGTGGACGCCGTCTTCGTGAACGTGGACAGCGCGAAGATGCCGCCCGCGCTCATCGTGTCGAAGTAGGAGCTGACGCCGTAGGTGAGGCCCCGGTTGACGCGGATCTCGTTCATCAGCCGCGACGTGAAGCCGCCGCCCAGCGCGATGTTCATCGCCGTGGCCGGGAAGTAGTCCTCGTGGCCCAGCCAGAAGCCCGGGCCGCCCAGGCGCACCTGGGACTGCGTCTGGTCCGGCTTGTCCACCAGCAGCACCGTGCCGGCCTTCGCCAGCGGCTCCTGCTTGCGCGGCAGCATGGGCTCCGCGTCGGGGCCGCCCGTCCAGCCGGCGAAGGCGCGCTCGGCCTCCGCGGCCACGGTCGCCGGGTCGATGGCGCCCACCACCGTGAGCAGGGAGATCTTCGGCCCCATGCACCCGGCGTGGAAGCGGACCACGTCGTCGCGGGTGAAGGTGGCCACGGTGCGCTTGTTGCCGCCCAGGTCGCGCCCGTACGGGTGGTCCCCCCAGATGGCGCGCGTGAAGGCGCGGTCCGCGATGGAGGACGGATCATCCAGGTCGTTGGCGAACTGCGCCAGCGCGCGCTCCCGGGCGTCCACGACCTCCTGCTCCGGGAACGTGGGCTCGCGCACCACCTGTCCCAGCACGTCCAGCATCGCGGAGAAGTGCTCCGCGGGCGTGGTGAGGTAGACGGACAGCACGTCCTCGTTGACGCCCGCGTAGAGGCTGGCGCCCACGAACTCGATGGCCTCGCTGATGCCATCCGCGTCCATGCTCTTCGTGCCCCGGCGCAGCAGGCGCGCGGTGAAGTCCGCCAGGCCGTCCTTGCCCGGCGGGTCGAACACGCCGCCCGCGCGCATCACCAGCCGCACGGAGATGAGCGGCAGCGGGCCGCGCTCCGCGGCGATGACCCGCAGGCCCGTGGACGTGGTGCTCTCATGCAGCGCGGGCAGCTTCAATTCGCCGGTGGCGGCGGACTTCGGCGCGGGCGCGGCCTTCAGCAGCTTCTTCGCGCGGGCCGGGACGGCCTTCTTCGCCTGCGCGACCTTCTTGCGCGCGGCCGAGGCCTGCTTGCGCACGACCTTGGCGGCCTTGCGGACGGTGTTCTTCACTTTGGCGATCTTTCGGGAGGCCATGGTTTACGCCTCCGCCGCTTCGTCACCGGCTTCTTCGGCGCCGGCTTCGGGATGGAGGGTGACCACCGAGCGGCGCTCGGGGGCGAAGTACTTCGCGGCCACGTCCTTCACCTGCTCCGCCGTGACGGACGCGTAGAAGGTCGGCAGGGACAGGCCCTCGCGCCAGTCGCCCAGCAAAGCCTCGTAGTGGCCCAGGGCGTGGCCCCGGCCGCTGTTGGTGGACAGCTCCCGCAGGTGGTCCGCGCGCAGGTTGTTCTTCGCCTTCTGCAGCTCCTTGTCGGTGACGCCGTCGCGCGCCAGCTTCGCCAGCTCCGCGTACAGCTGGCCCTCCACCTTCGCGGGGTCCGAGTCCGGCTTGAGCTCCAGGTAGAACAGGATGGTCCCCGGGTCGATGCGCCAGCTCCAGTCCAGCATCACCGACACGGCGGCCTTCTGATCGTAGACCAGCGACTTCACCAGCCGGCTGCCCTCGCCCTTGGTGAGGATGTACTGGACGACGTCCAGCACCAGCGTGTCCTCGTTGCTGGCGGCGGGGCCGCGAAATCCGATCATCACGGACGGCGACTGCGCGGGGTGGCGCACCACGGCGCGGCGCTCGCCCTTCTGCTCCGGTTCCGCGTTGAGCACCGGCGCCGGCGTGGGGCCGCGCGGGATGTTGCCGTAGTAGCGCTTCACCAGCGCGAGCGTCTTCTTCGGGTCGATGTCCCCGACGATGTAGAGCACCGCGTTGTTGGGCGCGTAGTACGTGCGGAAGTACTGCTGGCAGTCCTCGCGGGTGATGTTCTCGATGTCCGCCATCCACCCGATGACGGGCCAGCGGTACGCGTGCGCCTTGTAGACGAGCGTGCCCAGCTCCTCGTCCATCATCCCGGGGATTTCATTGTCCACGCGGACGCGGCGCTCCTCCATCACGACCTGGCGCTCGCTGGCCAGGGTCTGGTCGGAGATGCGCAGCGAGCGCATCCGGTCCGACTCCAGGTCGAGCACCGTCTCCAGCGCGTCCGCGCTGAAGTCGTCGTAGTACACGGTCATGTCATTGGACGTGTACGCGTTGGAGCGGCCGCCGTTGGACTCCAGCGTCTTGTCGAACATCTTGGGGCCGTACTTCTTGGCCCCGTTGAACATCATGTGTTCGAACAGGTGGCTGATGCCGGTGATGCCGGGCCGCTCGTTGCGGCTGCCCACCTGGAAGAAGGTGTAGAGGCTGACCACCGGGGCCTGATGGTTCGCCAGCAGGCGGACCTTGAGGCCGTTGGGCAGGGTTGCCTCGTGAACGTCGAAGAGCGCTGCGAGCGTGGGGTCCACCGCGCGCACGGCGGTGGACCGCGGGGATGCCTTGGACATAGGTGCCACACCGTAACCACGGCGCGGCTAGAGATCCACGACACCTTGACGCAGGGCCATCACCACCGCGTCCACGTGCGAGTTGACGCCCATCTTCCGGTAGATATGCGACAGGTGCGTGCGCACGGTGCGCCGCTCCAGCGTCATCACCCGCCCCACCTCCGCGTTGGACAGGCCCTTGGCCACGTAGCGAAGGACATCCAGCTCCACCTCCGTCAGCCCCCAGGGCAGCTCGGCGGGCTTCTGGGCGGGCTTCGCCTGGACGGACTGGAAGTAGTTCCAGAAGCGCCGGGCGATGATGGGCTCCAGCACGGTGCCCCCGTCCATGACCTCCTGGATGCCGGAGCGGATCTTCTCCGGCCCCACCCGCTTCACCAGGTAGCCGGACGCACCGGCCTGGATGGCCTCGTAGACCTTCTGCTCGTCCTCGAAGGACGTGAGGATGAGGATCTCCACCTCCGGCACGCGGCGCTTGACCTTCTGGGTCACCTGGATGCCGTTGAGGCTGGGGAGCTCCAGGTCCAGCAGGACCAGCTGCGGGCGCTCGCGGACGATGTCGTCCACGGCCTGCTCGCCGTCCTGGGACGTGCCCACCACCTCCAGCTCCGGGAAGGTGCCCAGCACCTTGACCAGGTTCTTCAGGAGCTGGGGCTGGTCCTCGACGACGAAGATGCGCGTGCGCTCCACGGAACTCACCGCCTGGTGGGGGGAGGCTGGAACTGTTCCTCCAGTTTCTGGTGCTGGCCCCGCGTGAAGCGGAGCTGGAAGTCCTTCTCTTCGCCGGTGGAGATGGCCACCAGGCGAATCGTGTGCGTCCCCGGCGTCAGCGCGAACTTCGCGAGCGGCGTGGAGCCGCGCAACCGGACGCCGTCGATGTAGACGCGCGCCGGCAGGTTGGTGCGCAGCGTGAGGTACGCGCTCTTCTTCGTGCCGGGCTCCAGCTCCGGGTCGGCGATCTCCACGCCTTCAGGCAGGTCCTCGACGTCCTGGCCTCGCGTGGGTGGAGGCGCGGGCGGAGGGGGCGTGATGGGCTTGAGCGCGGACGGGTTCGAAGGCGTGCCGTTCGCCACGGGGGCGTTCGGGTCGTAGCGGGGCAGCTCCGGCTCGTGCACGGGGTCCAGCCCCAGCCGCCACGCGGCGACCGCGAACATGAACAGGCCCACCATGGCGATGCCTCCCGCGATGAACATCAGGCGCTTGCGGCGGGCGGCGGTGTCCACCGCGTCCATGCGCGGCGTCTCCACCGTGTCGAAGCGCTGGTGCACTGGCAGGTGCCGGTCCGACGGCGCGGGCTCCGCCATGTCGGAGCGCACGCGGGGCTCCGCCTTGGGAGGCGCCATGCGGCGCTCGGACCGGGGCTCGGCGGGAAGGGCCTCGGTGGGCTCGGCGCGGCCCCGGCGCTCCTGGGCGGGCGCGGGGGCTGCGGAAGGCACGCCTCCGCCCGCGGGGAGGATCGCCGTCTCCTGGCCGGGCGCCCTCCCCCCTGCGAACTTCGCGGGGCGCAGGGCCGGGCGCTTCGCGGGCGGCGGCTCTTCGTTCGAGCCTGGCGGCGGTCCGGGGCGCATGGCGGCGCGGCGGCCGGTGGGCACGGGCGGCTCGTCGTCGCCCAGGGGCGGTCCGGAGAAGTCCTCGATGATCTTCACGCGAGGATTGCGTCCCGCGCGAGGCGCCGCCGGGCCTTCGGACTGACGGCGGGACTTCTGCGCGAGCACGCCGGGCGGCGCGTCCCAGCCCTGCTCCAGGGGGCCCGCGGGCGAAAGCTCGGTGCTTCGCGGTTCGGACTCCGGGAGGGGTTCGTCGTCCACGGACGCGTCGGCCGCGTAGTCCTCGGGGCGGAACTCCTCGAAGCCGGGCATGGCCTCCTGCGTTTCGGCGGAGGACTCTTGCGCCGTGGGCGCGCGGCTGTACGGGGCGCGCTGGACGATGGAGGCCTCGTGCTCCTCGGCGTGCAGGTCCTCCATCTCCGCGCCGGAGATGGGCTCCAGGTCGAAGGGCTCCGCGAACGGCACGGGTCCTGGAGCGGCGAGGCTCACCTCATTGGGGAACAGCTCCGACACGAAGCGCGCCACCTCCTCCGCGCCGGGCAGGCCGCCGCCCGTGGAGAGGAAGTTGCGCAGGGACTGGGCGAACTCGCCGCACGAGCGGAAGCGCCGCTGGGGCGCGGGATCCAGCGCGCGCATGATGGCCGGATCCAGCCGCGAGTTGATCCGCCGGTCCAACCGGCTGGGCGGGGGCAGCGCCTCGCGGCGGGTGCTCACGCCGCTGCCGGGCACCACGGCCTCGCGTAGCGTCAGCAGCTCGTAGGCGATGGCGCCCAGCGAGTACACGTCGGACGCCTCCGTGGGCGCCTCACCGCGAGTCACCTCCGGCGCGCGGTACGCGCTGCGTCCCCGGTGCGCGAACGTGCGCTTGAGCTGGGGCACGGCCAAGAGCGCCTGGAGCGCGCCGAAGTCGCAGATGGCCGGGAAGCCGTCGCGGGACAGCAGCACGTTGCCGGGGGTGATGGCGCCGTGGACGACGCCCGCGTCGTGCGCCAGCTGCACGGTCTCCAGCAGGTCGATGACGATGGAGAGCGCCACCGTGGGCGGCAGGAGGACTTCCTTCGTGTTCAGGCGCTGGAGCGCGATGCCCAGCGTGAAGCCGTCCACGTCCTCGCGCACCACGGCCAGCCGCTGGCGCACGAAGCCCACGTCCACGACGTGCAGGAGGCCCGGGTGGCGCACGGGCTGGAGCCTCCGCACCGTCTCCGCCAGCTCGCGGGCATAGGCGGGGTCGGAGGTGCGCGGCAGGAAGAGCTTCACCGCGACGTTGACGGTGGGCAGCAGCAGGGCCTCGTACAGCTCCGCGAGGTCGCCTGCCTCCGTGCGGCCAGTGAGCCGGTACATCCCGCTCATCGGGGCTTCCGGGGCGTCTTGGGCGTGCTGGCGCGGCGGCGGGACACTGCGGCGAACATGAAGCCGCACCACACGCACGACTCACCGCGCCGTCCGCGAGGCAGCTCCAGGGTGCAGCCAGGGCAGCGGGGCCGGGGCCTGGTGGTGCGGACGGTGGCGGCGGAGATGCTGGCGCGGCTGCGGACGGGCGGAGGCTTGCGGGCCTCCAGGGCGAGGCGGGCCTCCAGACGGCGCACCCGGTCCTCCAGCGCGGTGATGCGAGCGGACAGGCGCGCGTGGAGGTCCTCGGCGGAGGCCGGGGATGGACGTGGGGAGCGCATCGTTGGACAGAAGCGTGCCAGCCCCGTGCGAAGCCCGCAAGGACGCGGGCGAAGGGCCTGCCGCGCGTGTTATGTCTTGAGGTCCCGTGGCGCCCTACCTCTCCCCTTACCATCCCATCCCGGGCGGACCCTTCGCGGATCCGCTGCACGGGAGCTTCCGTTCCTCCATCCGCCGCGAACACACCGCCGACGCGGCCCGCAGGGCGAGGGACCTGCTCACCGACGACGTGCTCGGCCGGCTGCTCACGACGCCGCGTGAGGCCGTGGACCAGGTGCCGCATGCGCGGGACGTGTTCGTCAACCGCAACCTGCGCATGGACCACATCGAACTCATCGGGTTCGACATGGACTACACGCTGGCCATCTACCACATGCGCCGGCTGGAGCAGCTGTCGTTCGACATGACGCTCGCGAAGCTGATCAGCGAGTACGGCTACCCGCCGTTCGTGGGCGGCCTGATCTACGACCATCACTTCGTGATGCGCGGGCTGGCGGTGGACCGCGTCAACGGCAACGTCCTGAAGATGGACCGCTTCGGTCACGTGGGGCGCGCGTACCACGGCCTGCGGCCGCTCAAGCGCGACGCGTGGAAGGAGCTGTACCGCAACAAGCGCGTGCGGCTGCGCAACCCGCAGTTCGCGTGGAACGACACGCTCTTCGCGCTGCCGGAGACGTGCCTGTACTCGGGCATCATCGAGCTGATGGAGTCGCTGGGGCACACCGTGAACTACGGCAAGCTCTACGACGACATCCGGGAAGCCATCGACACGGTGCACCGGGACAACTCGCTCAAGCGGGAGATCCGCAAGGACCTGGCGCGCTACGTGTTCCTGGACCCGGAGCTGGGGCCGGCGTTGCACAAGCTGCGCTCGGGCGGGAAGCGGCTGTTCCTTCTGACGAACTCCGCGTGGGACTACACGAACGCGGTGATGCGCTACCTGTTGGACGGGCAGCTGCCGGAGTACCCCAGCTGGCGCAACTACTTCGACTTCGTGGTGACGGCGGCGGGCAAGCCGGCGTTCTTCACGGAGAATCGGCCGTTCCTGGAGCTGGACTCGTCCACGGAGGCCGGCAAGGTCGTGGGCGAGGCGAAGTCGCTGGAGCGCGGCACGGTGTACTCGGGCGGCAACCTGGCGCAGTTCGAGGATTTCACCGGCTACCGGGGCGAGCACATCCTCTACGTGGGCGACCACATCTACGGCGACATCCTGAAGTCGAAGAAGTCCTCGCTGTGGCGCACGTGCATGATCGTCCAGGAGATCGAGGACGAGATCACGTACACGGACGCGCATCGCGAGGAGATCGTCACGCTGTCGGAGGTGGAGCTGACGCGGGCGCGGCTGGACGACGAGGTGAACCACCGCAAGACGGTGCTCAACGCCCTGGAGCGCCGGCTGGAGCGCGAGGCGCTGTCGGAGCCGGAGCGGCAGGAGGCGGAGGAGCTGCGCAAGAAGGCGAAGGCGGAGCTGGAGAAGCTGCGCCGTTCGTTGAAGGAGACCAACGGCATCGCGGTCACGCTGGAGCGCGACGTCGAGGAGGGCTTCAACCCGTACTGGGGCCTGCTGTTCAAGGAAGGCAACGAGAACAGCCGCTTCGGCTACCAGGTGGAGCAGTACGCGTGTCTCTACACGAGCCGCGTGTCGAACTTCCTGCACCACTCGCCGATGCAGTACTTCCGCTCGCCGCGCGACCTGATGGCGCATGAGCAGGCCGGCGCGCTGTCGAGCAAGCTGTCCCCCATGGGCAGCGAGGGTCCGCCGAAGGGGTCGGTGGAGAAGGAGTAGCTCAGGGAAGCGCGGGCAGCCGTCCCCAGATGACGTCACTGAAGCGCGAGGTGGGCTCCGGCTGGATGCCCACCTTCTTCAGGTCGTCGGTGTGACGGGCGCCCTTCACGACGACCCACCGGCGGGCGACGCGTCTCCCCTCCTCCACGGCTTCGGGAGTGAGGGGCGCGTGCTCCGCGAAGCGGCGCAGGACGTCGAAGGCGGGCTGGGCCTTCTTGGGCTTGGCGAACATCGGATCGAAGAAGACGACGTCGAAGGACTTCGAGGGCAGCGTCTTCAGGTACGCGTGCGCGTCTGTGTGAAGCACTTCAATGGCGCACGAGTCCGCGCCCCGGTCGTAGCGCTGAAGCCCCTCCGCGGCGACGATGCACAGCGGCAGGCTCTTCTCCAGGCCCACGACACGACCCGTGGGCCCCACGGCCAATGACGCCACGAGAGCGTCCTGGGCCAGGCCCAGCGTGCAGTCGAGCACGGCATCCCCGGGGACGATTTCGGCGACCTTGAGGAACGCATCATCGCGCTGTCCCTGCCGAAGGCGCATGCGCCGCAGGTGCGCCATGCCCGCGTGGAAGCCGAACGAGCCCTGCGGCTCCCACAGCGTCACGCCATCACCGCCCACGACGAGCAGCGCATCGACCCTGGTGCCCAGCCAGGGCGCGATGCCCTCACTGGAGCGGCGAGGCATGAACGGCAGACTCCACCGCTGCGCCACGGCCCGCGCCTCGCGCACCGTGGCCGCATCCGTCTTCGTGCTGGTGGTGACAGCGAGGGGAACCGGAGTCATCAAGAAGAGGGTCCCATACCATGGGCCTCATGAATTATCGGTCCTGGATCGCCGTGCTCGCGGCAGGGGCTCTCACCGGAGGCTGTGCAGCCGCTCCGCTCGCGACGTGCACGCCTGCGGACTCGACCATGAGCTGTTGCATCAAGTCGCATCCCCTGAGCCCCGTCGATAGCTGCGGCGCTTCAGAGGCCGAGGCCATCGCAGCACTCACCGCGCTGAAAACGGCTTACGAAGCGTCACGCCTGACTGAAGACGACTTCGCCAACAACGCGCAGCTTCCTGAATGGCAGCAGGCGTGCATCCGCAGTTACGTTGACTGCAAGAACCAGGGATGGAAGGGACGTTGCTATGAATGCTTGAGATACTGCGAGGGGCAGCACGAATGGCCCTTCAAGGCGTGCGCTCCCACCTCCAGGAAATGAGGCCATGGTCGAAGACCTCGAAGGCGACTGGCATCAACTCCGCGTGCTCGACACGCGCGCCCAGCAGGAGAGCGCCATCGTCCTGGACGATGCCCTTCGCGACCTCTTGCGACGCGTGGGCCCCTCCGTGGCCATGCCCGCCGCGGAAGTTGAAGCCGGGCTGTGCACCCCGGAGGCCGCGCTCGTCCTCCTCCACCAGATGCGTCAGCGCGTCACGGAAGGCTCCCGGCGCATGAGCGATGCCCTCCACCGCATGTACCGGTTGCGCGACCAGGGCGACCTGGACGGCGCGCGCCAGCAGATGCGGGACCTGCTCGCCGTGGAGGTCGTGCCGTACTACCGCGAGCTCGCGCAAGGCCAGCTCGCGGACCTGGACTGAACCGCCCTACTCCGCGACCGCTGCCAGCTTCCGGCCGCCCTGCATCTGCGCCACGGTCACGGACTGGTTCCGGCCGTTGCGCTTCGAGTGGTACAGGCACTGGTCCGCCAGGTCGATCATCTGCTGCTTCTCCATGGCGTTGTCCGGGAACGTCGCGATGCCCAGCGACATGGTGATGCGCAGCGGGCCCATCTCCGTCTGGAACACCTCCGCCATCACCGCCTCGCGGATGCGCTCCGCGATGATCTTCGCGCCCTGCACGTCCGTCTCCGGCATCACCATCACGAACTCCTCGCCGCCGTAGCGGGCGACGACGTCCGTGTCCCGCGCCAGCGTCTTGATGATGCGCGCCACGCCCTTGAGCACCTGGTCGCCCGTCGGGTGGCCGTAGGTGTCGTTCACGCTCTTGAAGTGGTCCACGTCCGTCAACATGATGGAGCACTTGCGGTTGTACCGCCGCGCCTGCGCCAGGATGTCGTCCGCGCGCGACTGGAACGTGCGGTGGTTGAGGAGGCCCGTGAGGCCGTCCGTCGTCGCCATCTTCTCCATCTGCTCGTAGAGCTGCGCGCGCAACACCGCCTGCGCCGCCTGGATGGCGATGACCTCAATCATCCGCAACACGTCCTGCTCGAACGCCGCCTTCTTGCGCGACCCCGCCACCAGCGTCCCAAGAATCCGGTCCCCCGCCACCAGCGGGAAGATCTTCAGCGCGCCCAGGCCGCGCACCTGCGTCTCTTCATCGAAGATGACCTGGCGGTCCATCGCCTTGATGTCCCGCCCCGGCAGCGGCGCCCCGTAGCGCACCACGTTCGCCACCAGGCCGTTGTTGTCCTGGAACGTCTGGCCCTCCAGCGCCTTGCCCTGCGCCGTGACGCCCGTCATCCGCGCCACGCGGTGCACCCGCTTGCCCTCCTGCTCCGACACCAGCGTCACCGCGCAGAAGTCCAGCCCCGCCAGCTGCCGCGTCGCCTCCAGCACCGCCACGAACACCTGGTCCGGGCTGCCCGCGCGGTTGAGCTCTTCAATGGCCCGGAAGAACCGGTCCTTCTCATCGCGCGTCTTGCGGATGTAGCTCATCACCCGCTCCACCTCGATGGAGCGCAGCACCTCTCCCGCGATGGTGGTGAGCATCTTCTCGTCCTGGTCCGTGAAGGGCTCGTTCTTGAGCTTGTCCGCCACCAGCACGCCGCGCACCAGGCCGCTGCCCTCCAGGATGGGCACCGCCAGCAGCGCCTGCACCGTGGGGCCGCCGCCCTCGTAGTACGTGACGCCCTTCAAGCCCTGCGGGGAGTTCATCCGCACCGGCGCGCGGCGCTTCAGCACCCCGCCGATGATGCCCTCGCCCGCGTTGAACTTCTCGCGCTGCACCCGCTCCGAACCGGACCGGCAGTCGTACAGCTTCAGGCTCCGGTCGTCCGACGTGAGCAGGAACGCCGCGCAGGTGTCCGTGCGCAGGCCCGTCTCCGCGATCTCCAGCGCCGCGTGCACCGCGCCCTCAATCTCCTTCACCGACGCGACCAGCCACTTC
This sequence comes from Corallococcus sp. AB049A, assembly GCF_003668885.1. Taxonomy (NCBI): domain Bacteria; kingdom Pseudomonadati; phylum Myxococcota; class Myxococcia; order Myxococcales; family Myxococcaceae; genus Corallococcus; species Corallococcus sp. AB049A. Next base: position 20,683 of record NZ_RAWL01000115.1, read on the forward strand.
TCGTCGGAGTTCATCCCGCTGAAGCTGTCCTGCGTGCCGGAGGACACCAGCCGGAACGTGCGCGCGCGCTCCTCCACCTCGCGGATGCGCTTCTGCACCGCGTCCGACTCCGCCCGCTTCGCCACCAACATCCGCGCGGACAGCACCAGGTGGTACAGCCCCGCGAACAGCGCCAGGAACAGCGTGTGCGTCAGGAACCCGGTGACGTTCACCACCGGCCCGCCCAGCGTCACCAGGCCGTCGTACACCAGCGCCACGCCCAGCAGCGTCATGCCCGCGTTGCGCGGCAGGAACGCCACCAGGAACGCCATGAGCAGATAGACGATGGGGAACAGCTCCCCGCCGCCAATGGCCACCACGATGAAGGCCGCGGAGATGAGCCCGCCGCCCAATTCCAGGTCGTCGCGCAGGTCGATGACCGCGCCCACCGACGAGCGCATCGCCCGGCGCCACGCCGCCATGCCGATGCCGACGAGCAGCCCCATCACCAGCGCCGCTTCCGTCCACCCCAGCGTGTGCAGGCCCCTGAAGCCGCCCTGCGCCAGGTGGACGAAGGTGGCCAGCGCCACCGCCGCGGGGATGGCGCGGAAGAACGCGCGCACGAGCTTCGCCGGAGAGGGAACCGCGGGCAGCGAGGTCATGGCGACTCCAGATGGAAGACGATCTCGCCCGGCTTCACGTAACCGAGCTCCTCACGCACCGACTGCTCCAGCGTCGCCGGATCCTTGCGCAGCGCCGCGATCTCCTTGCGGAGCGCGTCGTTCTGCGCGGCCAGCGCGCGGTTGCGCTCGTCGAGCGCCTCCACGTCCTGCCG
>NZ_RAWL01001150.1:0-439 GCF_003668885.1 Corallococcus sp. AB049A
AGGTCACACCCTCCGGCAGCGATGCTGCGGCGGTGGTCGATCTCACCACCCTGACGGAATTCCTGGAAGCCGCGTCCACGCACAGGGTGTCGGACGCGCATGCCAAGTGGCTCGCGTTCCTGCTGTGGCTCGATGGCAAGAGTTGGTCACTGTCCGCCGAGCGCAACGGCGAGACGGTCAGGCTGGGCCTGCTCGACAACCAGACGCAGCTCACGCCGGATCAACTCGCGGCGTGGATGGAGCATTTCCAAGGTCAGCAGGCCGCCTGCACCGGGCCCGCTGATGACACGCAACGCCGATGCTTACGCGTCGGCGTTGTCGTTTGAGGCATCGCCATTTGCGGGCCGCTCGGGCCGCTCCGGTCGATCACGCATGCCGCCCTTCACCATGTCGAAGCGGAACAGGCGGCACTCGATGTTGCCGTTGTACAGCGGCGTAC
>NZ_RAWL01001151.1:0-439 GCF_003668885.1 Corallococcus sp. AB049A
GGTCTGGTCCCAGTCCAATTGGTAGAAGCCATCGACCGACAACGCCTCGGTCAGGTTCTGCGTGAAATAGAACAGGTTCACCGGCACCAGCGCGTCCTTCACCTCGGAACCTGGGCGGCGCAGCGCCGCCAGGTTGAAGGGATTGATGACGTTCAGCCCGCCCTGGATGAAGGTGCTCTCGCCCCAGTTCACTACCTGCTTGCCCAGCCTTGCCGAGCCTGGCTGGCCATCGATGTCGTAGAGGTAGTAGCCAAAGGCGTCGAGCAGCTGGGTACCTGCGGTCTTGGCCGAACGCTTGCGGTTGTTGTCCTCGACCTGCTTGAAGCGCTGGTCATGGTCGCGCAGCGCCGTGTCGTACCAGTAGGTGCCACGCAGGAACACACCCAGGTTGGCATGTTTGAGCTCCAGATCATGGGTACCTTTGAACACTGCCGAAAAT
>NZ_RAWL01001152.1:0-438 GCF_003668885.1 Corallococcus sp. AB049A
TTCAAATGTAGTTGGGAAACCTCTTTCTATGATTTTATTAAATGAGCTTGCGACAGTTACCATTTGTCATGTTGGGACAAAGGATTTAAAAAAATATACTAAGGGCGCAGAAATTATTTTCACAGCAATGGGAAGAGCAGAGTCCTTAGATGAAAGTTATTTTAATAAAGATGCAGTTGTAATAGACATTGGTGTTTCAAAAAATAGTGAAGGGAAATATCGTGGAGATTTAGATGAAAAATCTGTAAATGGAAAGATAAGAGCTTACTCACCTGTTCCTGGTGGAATTGGAAGTATTACAAATTTACTTTTACTTGAAAATGTAATAAATTTCTTCTAATTTATTAATTATAGATAATAATTTTATTAGAAATTTGCTCTCGCATTGCGGGAGTTTTTTCTTTTCGATATTATAAGATGAGGAGCAAAGCAAAATGA
>NZ_RAWL01001153.1:0-438 GCF_003668885.1 Corallococcus sp. AB049A
GTCCCATCGCGCATGGGCAGGCAATGATCAGCACCGCCACCGCATTGACCAGCGCGAAGCTCAGCGCTGGCGAGGGCCCGAAGATCAGCCAGACTGCGAAGGTCGCCAGCGCGGCCAGCATCACCGCCGGCACGAACCACAGGGTGACCTTGTCGACCACCGCCTGGATCGGCAGCTTCGAGCCCTGCGCCTGTTCGACCATGCGGATGATCTGCGCCAGCATGGTCTGCGCGCCCACCGCCGTGGCACGTACCGTCAGTGCGCCCTTCTGGTTGACCGTACCGCCCACCACGCTGCTGCCCGGCTGCTTCTCGACCGGGATCGGCTCGCCGCTGATCATCGACTCGTCGATGTAGCTGCGGCCCTCGACCACCTCGCCGTCGACCGGCACGCGCTCGCCCGGGCGCACTTCCACCACGTCGCCGCTCAGCACTTCAT
>NZ_RAWL01001154.1:0-437 GCF_003668885.1 Corallococcus sp. AB049A
GATCTAGGTGGCGCTGACGAAGCGAGCCTGCGTGAAGCTTTCGAGGTATCGCGCCATTTCAGCCTGCCTCAGCGCGGTGCGCCGGCTGCGGCGTACCACCTGTGCGCTCAGTTTTCCGAGTTGCTCCCAACCCTGTCTCCAGCGGACGCCAGAGCGTTGTCCGCAATGCTGGAAGTATTCCGACGCAGCGATCGGGGGGCCACTTGCACAGGCCATACGCTGAAACGCGTAGAGGAGACACCCATGTAGAAAATAAAAACGCCACCTAACCCCGGAGGACTAGGCGGCGTGGAGATACCTTTCGATACCTCTGTTGGCGCAGTCAGTATCGAACGCACTATCCCACCTGTCAAGTCCTCTTCGAGCCTTCCCCTCGGGGAAGAGGGAATCCCTTTGCTTGGAGAGACCTCATGCCTTCTGCCAGAAAGGTCGTCACC
>NZ_RAWL01001155.1:0-437 GCF_003668885.1 Corallococcus sp. AB049A
GGATTCATTATCAGCCCATTAGCTTTCGCGCTTTTAGTTCCTCATTGGCTTTGTCGAGCTTGTCCTCCGGCAATGGTTGTGCCATTACCCAACCGGCAAAGCGCTTCATTCCATCAGACAACGATACGCCTGGTTTGAAGCCCAGCGCATCCCCAATGCGTGTCAGGTCTGCATAACAGTGCCGGATATCTCCTAGACGGTATTGATGCGTCACTTGCGTATTTGGCTGGACCCCCAACGCGAGAGAAAGCTGATCGGCCACCGCTTGGACAGATGATGCTTCACCGCTACCCACATTGAAAACCGCATTGGCATGCTGTTTTGCCGAGACACCCAACGTCACGGCTTCGGCGACATCTTCGACATGAACGAAATCCCGACTTTCTTTCCCATCCTCGAACAGAGGCAGAATCAAACCACGTCTCACTCGTGTAGAA
>NZ_RAWL01001156.1:0-437 GCF_003668885.1 Corallococcus sp. AB049A
AACGCGCTTGATTTCTTCGGTCACGATTGCAATCAACGCCTCGGTCGCCGTGCTTAACGGCCGCTGAGGATGGCTGACGCAGACCAGATGCCGCACGATGCGCGGCGCGACAATGGTATGCATGCGCAGCCGTCCCTCTTCCACGGCACGCTGCACCACGATGCGCGGCAACACAGTGGCGAAACGCGTAGCTTCAACGAACTGCACGATGGTCCCAAGGATGTCGATTTCGAACTTTGGCGCCAGCGTGACGTCATGCGCCTGCGTGGCAGTATCCAATACCACGCGCAGGCCGTGCGACTTCGTCGGTAACACAAGCTCCAGTCCAGGCAGTTTCGCCATTTCCACCGATTCCGGTAATTCAGGGCCATTTGCGACACTCGTCACTAGCACCATCTCTTCGTCATGCAGGGACTGCACCTGCAGCGCCAGCCGAC
>NZ_RAWL01001157.1:0-437 GCF_003668885.1 Corallococcus sp. AB049A
GTGGTCGGCACCCTGGCGGCGCTGGTCGACGCTCGAGCCACCGGCCGCGGCCGCTACGTCGATGTATCGATGACCGACTCGGTGTTCGCGCACAACCTGATGGCGTTCTTTGCCGTTGGCACGCGCGGCAAGGCCAGCCCCGCGGGCACCGATCTGCTCAATGGCGGTGTGCCGTGCTACGGTGTCTATCGCACGGCGGACGATCGCTTCATGGCCGTCGGCGCCCTTGAATTGAAGTTCTGGCAGGTGATGTGCGACGTGATCGGCAAGCCCGCGTGGAAAGACAGCCACTGGTCGCTCGGCCAGCGCGTGGGCGGCGAAGAGGCACGCGCCATTCGCGACGAACTGGCTGCGCTGTTCCGGACCGCCACGCAAGCAGAATGGACCGCGCGTTTTGCCGATGCCGATTGCTGTGTCACGCCCGTGCTGCGCATGGA
>NZ_RAWL01001158.1:0-436 GCF_003668885.1 Corallococcus sp. AB049A
CCTTGAAAGCGCGTTATCTTTATTTGAAAAGTGTTCAATAAAGATATTACCGTCGCTATCCTCACGGCAGAAATAGAATCCGATTTCTGCCGTATAGATAGCATCATTTAGGTCGTCATCGTCGGTAGAATAGTTTTGGGACTTCTCCGAACCGTCAATTTCAATCACTGCGAAATATCCGGTAGGCGAGTTTACGTCCCCATCGCTCAACATTGCCCAGGAATCTGTAATCATTGCACTAATAGCATTTTCAAAGTGTGTCCGCATGATTAAAAACCTCTCTCAAAGTCTGGCCGACGTGTTCGGTTCGATCTAGTAACTAGATTACACGTACAGGCAACGCCGCGCAAGTCTGGTCGATGTGACGTGCGTCACACTCGGCGCAGAATCAGCCAACCATCGCCCATCATGTCGCATTGGTCATGCTCTTCCCAGT
>NZ_RAWL01000116.1:0-21471 GCF_003668885.1 Corallococcus sp. AB049A
GCGTCGCTCACGCCTCCGGCCGCCGAGCCCGCCGCGAAGCCCGTGGCCGCGGAGAAGCCGGCCGCCGCGCCGGGCAACGCCCTCATCCCCGCGCCGCCCGCCGCGCTGGCGCGCATGCCGCTCATCGTGGAGCCCAAGGCGCCGCCCAAGCCCACCGCCACGAAGCGGCCGCAGGACCAGTTCGAGTTCGTGGGTGACCGCAAGAGCTTCTCCCTGCCGCCCCTGGACGTGCTGGAGGCGGACAAGAAGGAGCGCTCCGCGCTGGACAAGGACGCGTTCCTCGTCACGGCGGAGAAGCTGCGCGCGAAGCTGGCGGACTTCGGCATCGTGGGCGAGGTCGTGGAGATCCGCCCCGGCCCCGTCGTCACCATGTACGAGTTCCTGCCCGGGCCCGGCATCAAGGTCAGCAAGATCGCCGCGCTCCAGGACGACCTGGCCATGGCCATGGAGGCCATGCGCGTGCGCATCGTCGCCCCCATCCCCGGCAAGGGCGTGGTCGGCATCGAGGTCCCCAACCGCGACCGCGAGACGGTGTTCCTCAAGGAGATCGCGGAGCAGGACACGTTCCAGAAGAGCGGCAGCAAGCTCACCATGTGCGTGGGCAAGGACATCGAAGGCATGCCGTACGTCTTCGACCTGGTGAAGGCCCCCCACCTGCTCATCGCGGGCACCACCGGCTCCGGCAAGTCCGTGGCGGTGAACTCCATGATCATGAGCATCCTCCTCAAGGCCACGCCCGAGGAGGTCCGCTTCATCATGGTGGACCCGAAGATGCTGGAGCTCTCCGTCTACGAGGGCATCCCGCACCTGCTGCTCCCCGTCGTCACCGACCCGAAGAAGGCCGCGCTCGCGCTGCGCTGGGCGGTGGAGGAGATGGAGCGCCGCTACCAGATGCTGTCCGAGGCGGGCGTGCGCAACATCGCCGGCTTCAACAAGCTGGTGGAGACGCAGGCCACCGAGGAGAAGCCCGCCGTCGCCGTGCCCGCCGCGAAGAAGAAGAAGCCCAAGAAGGTCCTGGTCGTGGAGGGCAGCGCCGAGCCGGTGGCGGCCTCCGCCTCCGCCAGCGACGGCCTGGGCGTGGCCATGCCGCGCGAGGACGACGAGGACCTGCGTGAGGCCATCGTCTCCGAGCCCGCCCCCAATCTGGAGGCCGACGGCGAGGAGGACGCGGAGTTCGAGGAGGACGGCGAGGAGTCCACGCCGGCCGAGGCCGCCTCCACGGAGAAGAAGGAGCTCAAGAAGCTGCCCTACATCGTGGTCATCATCGACGAGCTCGCGGACCTCATGATGGTCGCCAGCCGCGAGGTGGAGACCTACGTGGCGCGCCTGGCGCAGATGGCGCGCGCCGCCGGCATCCACCTGATGGTCGCCACCCAGCGCCCGTCCACGGACGTCGTCACGGGCATCATCAAGGCCAACTTCCCCACGCGCATCAGCTTCATGCTGCGCTCGAAGCCGGACTCGATGACGATTCTGGGCACGGTGGGCGCGGAGGCCCTGCTGGGCATGGGCGACATGCTCATCATGCCGCCCACGAGCGCGCACCTGCAGCGCGTGCACGGCGCCTACGTCTCCGAGCAGGAAATCAAGAAGGCGGTGGACCACCTCAAGGCCCAGGGCAAGCCCGTCTTCGACGAGTCCATCCTCAAGCCGCGCGACGACGAGAGCGAGGGCGGTGGTGGCGAGGAGGACGAGCTGTCCGACGAGCTCTACGACCAGGCGCTCGCCGCGGTCAGCGAGATGCGCTCCGTCTCCATCTCCATGCTCCAGCGCAAGATGCGCATCGGCTACAACCGCGCGGCGCGCATGATTGAGCGCATGGAGCGCGACGGCGTGGTGGGCCCCGCGGACGGCGCCAAGCCCCGCGAGGTGCTGCTGCGCGGCCTGGGCGACATGCCCGGCGCCGGGGCGATGTAGTCCCCCCCACCGCTCCAAGGCCGCCGGGGAACGGGCTCCCGTCCCCGGCGGTTTCCTCCTGACCATGATTGTCGCCATCTCCCGCTTCCGCGCGTCCCCCGAAGAGGCCGACGGCTGGGTCCAGCGGCTCCAGGAGCGCTCCCGGCGGGTGGACGGCCATGCGGGCTTCCTGGGCCTGGAGGTGCTGCGCTCGTTCGAGCGCTCGCCTGAAATCCTGCTCGTCACGCGCTGGAGGGACCGGGAGGCCCTGAAGGCCTACTTCCAGTCAGAGGACTTCCAGCGGGCGAAGGGGGCCAGCGCGTCCCAGGAGGACGCCACCTTCACGATGTACGAGGTCGTGGCCACCTGAGCAGTTCCCAATCGCCCCCCAAGTCGTCTAAGGGCGGTGCACCATGGCTGAACGTCTTGCCCTATTCGCCACCGCCGCGCGCGGCACCGAGGACCTGCTCGCCGAGGAGCTGAAGGAGCTCGGCGCCAAACGCATCCGCCAGGACCGGGGCGGCGTGCGCTTCATGGCCGCGCTTGATGAAGCCCTCAACGTCTGCCTCTGGTCCCGCATCGCCATGCGCGTGCTCTACCCGCTGGGCGAGTTCGACGCGAAGGGGGCCCAGGGCCTCTACGACGCCGTCGCCAGCGTGCCGTGGGAGGAGCACCTCACCACGAACGTGACCTTCGCGGTGGACGCGAACCTGAAGGACACCGAGCACGCGCACTCCGGCTTCGTGGCACTGAAGGTGAAGGACGCCATCGTGGACCGCCTGCGCGACAAGCTGGGCTCGCGGCCGGACGTGGACACCCGCAACCCGGACGTGTCCGTGGTGGCGCACCTGGTGAAGGAGAAGCTGTCGCTCTCCCTGGACCTCGTCGGTGAGCCGCTGCACCGGCGCGGCTACCGCGTGCGCCCCACCCCCGCGCCCCTGAAGGAGAACCTGGCCGCGGCCCTGCTGCGCGCGGCGGGCTACACCGGCACGGAGGCGCTGGTGGACCCCATGTGCGGCTCCGGCACCATCGTCATCGAGGGCGGCCTCATCGCGCGCAAGCGGGCCCCGGGCATCAACCGCGGCTTCGCGGTGGAGCGCTGGCCGCACCTGGGCACACGCGCGAAGGAGCTGCTCGCGGACCTGCGCGCGGACGCGCGGCGCAACGAGCGCAAGGTGGAGGTCCCCATCCTCGGCTTCGACAAGAGCGACGAGGCGCTGGAGGCCGCGGACCGCAACGTGAAGGCGGCGCGGCTGGGTGAGGAAATCCAGCTCGCGGAAGGCGACGCCACGAAGCTCCCGCCCCTGCCCGAGGGCGGCGGACTCGTCCTCACCAACCCGCCCTATGGAGACCGGCTCGGCTCCGGCGGCCAGAAGGGCATGAAGACCTTCTACTTCAAGCTGGGTGACAGCCTGCGCGCGCTGCCGGGCTGGCGCGTCTGGGTGCTGTCCGGCAACCCCGCCTTCGAGAGCGCCTTCCACGCGCGCCCCATGGCCCGGCGCGACGTGTGGAACGGCCCCATCCCCTGCACGCTGCTGGGTTATGGCGCTCGGCCGCTGCCGCCCGGCTCAAAGCCGGTGCTCGGTGCGCCGGGCGAGCCGCTGGAGGTTGCTCCGGTGCGTCCAGAGCATCAGGACGAATAGCCCCGCGGTGAGCAGCACGTACTCGCGCGCGGGCGCGGTGAGGAACGCGGTGGCGATGGCGACCACCGCCGCGGACAGCGAGCCCACGGAGCTCACGCGCCAGCGGGCCACCACCAGCCCGTAGATGATGGCGCCCGCGAGCGCCGCCTTGGGCACCAGCACCACCAGCACGCCCAGCGCGGACGCCACGCCCTTGCCGCCCTGGAGCTTGAGCCACACCGGGTACACGTGCCCCAGCACCGCGGCCAGGCCCACCAGCGCGTGCGCCTTCGCGTCCCCGGGCATGAAGTGCACGGCCAGCGCCACGGGCAGCACGGCCTTGAGCGCGTCCAGCAGCAGCACCACCGCGCCCAGCTTCTTGCCGGCGACGCGCGTGACGTTGGTGGCGCCAATGTTGCCGCTCCCGCTGGCGCGCACGTCCACCCCGCGCAGCCACCGCGTCAGCAGCACGCCAAAGGGGACGGAGCCGCAGAGGTAGCCCAGCAGGAGGAAGGCGGAGAGCACGGAAGAGGACAGGGTCCCGCCCTTCAGGACAGCAGGTGCGGGAAACGGGTGTGCACCACGACGTAGGCGTAATTGACCAGCAACACCAGCGGGAACGCGATGCGCACCCACAGCCACTCGCGCTCGCTCAACTCCACCTCCGGGATGGGCAGCGCGAAGAGGAAGTGCAGCACCGTCACCACCGCGGCCAGCGCGAACAGCAGCGCGCACACGGTGCCCAGGGGGTTGGCCTCCCACGCGCCCGGGATGTTGAAGTGCGCGACGCGGTCCGCCACGCGGGTGAGCCCACAGCCCAGGCAGGGCCAGCCCGTGTGCTCGCGCAGCACACAGCCCCAGAACGGGATGATGCGCGCCACGGGGACGTAGCGCCCGATGAGCAGCCCCCCGAGCCCGACGAGCCCGAGCCATTCGAATGTGCCCAACCGGCGGTTGGGAGCAGGGATGGTGATCTTCATGCGCACCTCGCGCCGAGTGTGCGGGATAGGTCGCGTGGATGGAAGGGGCGCCTTGCCGGGGCCCGGAAACCTGGGCTAAGCGAACGGGCATGCACATCCTCCGCACCGCCCTCGTGATGCTGGTCGCCGCTCCCCTCGTGGCCCTCGCGGCGGACAAGACGCCCAAGCCCGCCGCCAAGGCCGAAGCCGCGTCGAGCGACTGCCACCACCCCGCCGACGCGAAGACGCCCGAGGCCGCCAAGGCCGAGAGCTCCGGCGGCTGGACGCTCACCCGCGGCGAGCCCCTCAAGGGCGAGAAGACGGTGAAGCTGTCGGAGCTGCTCGCGAAGCCCCAGGCCCACGACGGCAAGGTCGTGCGCGTGGAGGGCCAGGTGCGCAAGGCGTGTGAGAAGAAGGGCTGCTGGATGGAACTGGCCCAGGACGCCAAGAGCCCCGGCGTGCGCGTGACGTTCAAGGACTACGGCTTCTTCGTCCCGCTGGACTCCGCGGGCTCGCAGGCGCGCGTGGAGGGCGTGGTGAAGGTCGCGGAGCTGAGCGACGCCCACGCGAAGCACTACGAGGCGGAAGGCGCCATCGTCCCGCGCGGCACCGACGGCAAGCCCCGCGAGGTGCAGCTCGTGGCCTCCGGCGTCGAACTGCGCCGCTAGCCGCGATGGGAGGCCGCAGTTTCAGCATGAGGGGCGTGCAGGGCGCGGCCGACCGGGCCGTGCAGCACGCCCGCGCGTGGCTCCTGGAGACGGAGCCCGGCTCGCGCGTGCACGACGTGCAGCTGGACCCCCGCTTCCAGCACCGGGGCGTGGACCTGCTCTGGGAGCTGCCCTCCGGAGAGGTGCGCGGCATCGAGGTGAAGGGCGACCGCCAGGCCACCCGGCGCCGCTACTTCTTCGAGCTCATCTCCAACCTGGAGAAGGACACGCCGGGCTGCTTCCTCTACAGCGGCGCGGACCTGATGCTCTACGTGTTCCTCACGCAGGGGGAGCTGCACGCCCTGCCCCTGCCCCGGGTGCGCGAGTGGTTCCTGCCGCGCGCGAAGGAGTACGCCCTCAAGCACGCCTTCACCCAGACGGGTGCCATCCGCTACACCACCGTGGGCGCCGTGGTGCCCGTGCGCGACGTGTCGGAAGGCGTGCCCGGAGTCACCGTCGTGAAGCTCAAGCGCCCGGCGCCAGGGAGGCCTGAGCCCAAGCCTGGCGTCGAGCCCGCCGCGGCCAGCGAGCCCGAAGCGCCCGAGGCCCCGGAATCCCAGGGCCCCCGGCGCACGGGGACGTGAACTAGCGGCGGCGCTGCGGCTGCGCGTGCTGGTGCCGGTGCGCGCGGTGGCCGGGGTGCATCTTGTCGTGCAGGGCCTCCAGCCGCTCCTGCGTGCCCATCAACTCCAGGAGCGCGGACCGGTCGTTCTGCTGCTTGAAGACGTGCTCCAGGCGGGGCACCAGGTCCAGCGCCAGGTGGATGTCGTTGGCCTTCTCCGCCTCCGCCAGCAGGCCGCGGCCCTCGACGGACGCGTCAATCCAGGCCTGCAGGTGGATGAGGCCGTCCACCGCCAGCAGGCGCGAGATGGGCGCGCGCGCCGTGTCGTGGATGAGGTTCTTGAGGTCCTGGATGGCCGGCTCGCGCTCGCCCTTCGCCGCGCGCACCACCGCCTGGGAGATGCCGCGCCGGTCGGGCAGCAGGAACTCCTCCACCTCGGCGAACGCCGTCGCGTCCTCCAGGTGGCCCTGGGCGGCCAGCGACTCCGCCAGGCTGTCGAACAGCTCCGCGTCCTTCTCCGAGAAGGGCGCCAGCGCCTCCTGGAGGAACGGCGCGGGCAGCGCGCCCTTGTCATCCACCGCCAGCTTCGAGCGCAGCGCCTTCAGGTGCTCGAAGGAGGAGGCCACCGGGGCCTCCTTCGCACCGTTGAGCTTGTGCACGAGCACCTGCATCAGCGTCGCCAGCGACGTGGTGAACTCCTGCGGGGACACGCGGTCCGGCAGCCACCGGCGCCACAGCTCCACGGCCGCGGCCACGACGTAGTCCTTGAAGGGACCCGTGCCCTTCCACTTCGCCGCCCACTGCTGGGCGATGCCGAGCGGATAGGCGGACTCCGCCAGCTTGCGGTAGTCCTCTTCCCCCACCGGGATGCCGTAGTGCCCCAGCGTGCTCAGCAGGGCCTCCGTCGAGTAGTCCTTGAGGCCCGTCTTCTGCCACGACTTTTCCACGCGCTGCGTGCTCACCAGATGCTCTCCGAGGCCATGCGAGTGCCGGCCATCGGCCCCGCCTTGCCGTCTTCTAGCGAAAGCGGAGCCCGGCGAATACGGCCTTTGCGGGCCCCGTCAGGCGGCGGACGGCTGGGGCGGCGGGCGACCCGGCACGATGGGCCACACCGTGGGCTGGCGCCGCCCGTCCTCCACCCGGCGGGCCATGTACGGCTCGCACCCGCGCTCCTGGAAGGCCCGCTTCCACGCGGCGAAGCTGCCCCCCGCGCGCCAGGCGTCCATGGCCGCGAGCCCCGCCTCCGGGCCGCACTGGGCCAGCATGTACTCCACCCAGGCCCAGCGCGCGGACGTGGGCCGCACCTCGGCCCGTCCCCGCAGGCCCTTGCGCAGCCGCTCCAGCTTGTTCTCCACCTCGCGCAGCCCCGCGAAGGGCGCCCCGTCCAGCGGCGTGTTGCGCTTGGCCACGAAGGGCGCGACCCCCAGCGCCACCGGCAGGATGCGCGACAGCTCCGTGGTGAAGCGGATCAACTCGTCGATGTCCGCGTCCTCCTCATGGGGCAGGCCCACCACGTTGTAGACCTTGAGCTGCTTCATGCCCGCCGTGCGCGCGAACCGGGCCGCGCGGACAATCTGTTCCTCGGAGTGCTTGCGGTCCACCAGGTCCCGCATCTTCTGGGACGCCCCGTCCGCGGCCACCGTGAGGTTCGTCGCCCCGCCCCGGCGGAGCTGATCCACCAGCTCCTGCGTGAGCCGGTCCGCGCGCAGCGAGGACACGCCCACCTCGCGCCCGGAGTCCACGATGGCGCGCAGCAGCTCCACGATGCGCGGGTGGTCCGTCACGGCCGCGCCCACCAGACCCACACGCTTCGCGTGCTCCGGGATGAGGGACAGGATGCGCTCCGGGGGAACCGTCCGCATGCCGCCATTCGTGGTGCGGCGCATGACGCAGTAGTGGCAGCCCCGGGAGCAGCCCCGCTCCGGCTCGATGAGGAACATCGAGCGCAGCTCCGTGTGCGGCGTGATGATCTGCGTGCGCGCCGGCAGCCGGGCATCCGTCGCCTTGGCCACGTGGTAGCGCGCCCCACCCCGCCCGGGCACCCGGAAGCCGGGGACCTTCGCCAGGTGATCCAGCAGCGCCTCGCGGTCCATGGAGGCGGCGGCGTCCAGCAGGACGTGAATCAGATCCTCCGCCTCCCCCTGGACCAGCACGTCCACGAAGGGCTCCAGCGGATCCGGGTTGGAGAACGTCAGCGGGCCGCCCGCCACCACCAGCGGATGCCTGGCATCCCGCTCCGCTGAAAGAACCGGCAAACCAGACAAATCCAACATCGTGAACAAGCCTGAAAGCTCCAATTCATAGGCAACTGAAAAGGCAAGCATTTCAAAGCCAGACACGGATGCCTGGGATTCCCAGGTAAACAGCGGCGTCCTTGTTCTCTTGTATGTCTCGACATCATCCGGAAGAAAGACACGCTCAGCGGTCGCGCCCGCGTGCGCATGCACCTCCCGGTAGATGGCCTGGTAGCCGAGCGAGCTCATCCCCACGTGGTAGGGGCTCGGGTAGCAGAGCGCGACCCGGTAGGGCGCCTCCTTGCGGAGCGTCCCTGCTTCGTCCGCCAGCAGCGAGCAGACGTGCTCGATGAGTTCGTAACGGCCCTCCATGGTCCTCCCGACGTGGATTCCAGACACCTAACAACAGCGCGGCCCCGGACCGCCACTCCCGCGTGGGGGAGGGGCTGCCGGGGCCGCGTTGGCCTTCAGGGTCGGTCAGTGCCGACTATTCCTTGAACGACGGGATGGCCTTGGTCGGCGTGCAGGCCTCGGTCTCGGGGTCGCACGTCACGGCGAAGTCCGGGTTCATGCCGGAGCCCGCACCGCACGTCGAGGGAGCGTTCGCCGGATCGTTCGGATCCAGCGACGGATCGCAACCCACCGCCGGCCAGATCGCGCGCATGACGTACTTCGCGGTGCAGCCGTTGTTCGTGTAGGTCAGCTCGCCGGTCATCTGCGTGCCAGGAGCGCCAGGGTTCGAGTACACCCGAACCTTGCCGAACTGGTAGTTGATGTCCTGCGGTTCCGCCGAGAACTTGCCCTGGTTCGCCAGAACGCCTGCCGCAGTGAACCCGTCCGCGGTGCAGAACTGCTCCGCGTCCTTGTCAATGCTCAGGTTGCCCGTCGCCTGGAGCTTCGCGAACCCAGTCGGCGTGCTGTCCGTGTCGAACTGTCCCAGGGCCGCCAGGCCCAACGGCCGGATGACCAGGATGGACGTGTTGGCCACCGGGTCCGCGAACTTCCAGACACCGAGTTCGTCACCCACCAGCGGCTCGAAGCCCTCGCAGGTGCCCTGGGGCGCATCCACTGCGTCGAACTTCGCCCACCAGTTGCCGGCCGTGGAGTCCTGAACGATGCACCCAGGATCCGGCTGCTCGACGTCGCAGGCGGACAGGCCGCCAGCGAGCCCAAGCATCACCACTGTCGAAAGAATGCTCTTGCGCATGTTGCTGATCTTCCTCACGTGGTCAGGTGATTAGAACGTGTACCGGACACCGAAGCGGATCTGCCGCGGGGCCTGGTAACGGTCCGGGTTCTTGAAGTTCTTGTTCAGGTCGTCGTCGGTCAGGAAGTCGCCAGAGCCGTCCGCGAGCGGGACGCCACCGGGCAGATCCGCCTGCGTACCCGCCTTCTGGGTGACCGGATCGTAGATCGGGAGAACCTCGGTGAACGTGTAGGACTGGTCGACGCGGTCCGCGGTCTGGAAGTTGAACAGGTTGAACACGTCCACGGTGAAGGACACCACGCTGTCCTTGCTGACGCGGTAGTTCACGCCCACGTTGGAGTCAACGCTGTTGACCCACGGGGTGCGACCGCCGGTGCCGCGCGGCAGGATGAACGTCTCATCCTGGCCGTAGCCCGGGTACGCGCCGAGGTAGCTGATCGGCGTGCCGGAGTTGCCGCGGTAGGACAGACCGATGCTCGCCGACAGCGCGTTGGAGATGTTGAACTCCTTGGCGCCGAACACCTTGATGGCGTGCGTACGGTCGAAGGGCAGCAGGCCCGTGCGGTTGTTCAGGAGGGCAATCAGGTCGAAGTCCGCGAGGATGTTCGGGTCGAGCTGGTTGTTCTCCGGACGGAACAGACCGGGGTAGTTGCCGTACAGACGGGACCACGTGTAGCTCGCCTGCGCCAGCCAGCCGTCCGTGAACGTGCGGTTCAGGTAGACGGTGACCGCGTCGTAGTCACGCACCGGCGTCGGGAACTCCTTGGCGAAGCCGCTGCCAGGGTTGCCGAGGAAGTACGTGTTGCCGTCGTCGCGGCTCATGTCCTCGATGACCGAGTTCATGTCGCGGTGCGTGTACGTCGCGCCCAGGCGGGTGTTCGCCAGGAGCTCGTACTCGCCACCGACCACCACTTCGTCGGAGGACTGGGGCTTGATGTCCGGATCGACCGGCTCGTTCTGCACCAGACCGCCGCTGTAGTACTGGTTCGACTGGAAGGTGCTCTCCGGGCGCGGGACGATGAAGTTCTTGTCCGCGCAGTTGCCGCGCTGGCCTTCCAGCGTGGACGGATCGCAACCGGCCGTACCGGCGCCCGGCTCCGAGAAGAAGCGACGCGCGCTGAAGCGGCGCTCACCCGGGAAGGCACGGTCCATCATGTTGAGCGGAACCTGCTCGTAGTACCGGGCGAAGTTCACGAACAGCTTCGCGCGGCCGTTGGCGAACGGATCCACCACCGCGCCGAGGCGAGGCGACCACTGGTTGCCGAGCTTCAGGGCCAGGTTGCCGTCACCGCCGTACATGGACTGCACGTCGTACCGGACGCCCAGGTTGAGGGTGACGCGGTTGGCGATGGACCAGCTGTCCTGGAGGAAGCCACCGATGGTGGTGCCGCTCGTGGAGGACTGCTGCAGGGTCTCGAACACCGGGGTGTCCGGGGCCGTCTGGTATCCGTAGCGGCGGTTGTCCGCCCAGATCTTGATGGTGGAGCCGTTGTAGGACGCGCGCGACTCCTGCAGGAACACGCTACCGGAGTAGGCCTTCTTCTGATCGAAGGTCAGGAACTCCGTGTCCACGCCCGCCTTGAACACGTGCGTGCCCAGGGCATTCAGCAGGTACGTGGCCTTCGCGTTGATCTGGTAGCGGTCCAGGGTGGCCTGGGACATGAAGCCAGGGCCGCCGACGTTGTAGTTCGTCACGGGGCAGCGGGCCGCCCGCTCAGCGTCGGTCACGCCGCAGTACTGATCCGCACCCGGAACGCTCTCGAACACCGTCAGGGGACGCGTGGTCGAGTACCGGGCCAGCGCGTAGCCGGCCAGGCCGTTCGTATCGCCAATGGCCGTGCCGTCCGCCGGAGAGTTACCCGCGGTCTGGTGGAACCAACCGAGGTTGGCGTCGACCAGGACCTTCTTCTCCAGGAACGCGCCCGCGTACTTGAAGGCGAGCGCCGTGGTGTTGGCGCGGTTCTCGGTGGCGCCGATGTCGCCAGGACGACGAGCCTGCGCAGCCGGCAGACCGCCCGACTGGGGATCGATCTGCAGCTTGCCCAGACCACCCGTCACGGTCGGGGTGCCGTTCAGGGCGAACGACACGTTGTGATCCTGGTTGATGAGGTAGGTCAACTTACCCATGAACTGGATCGTGCGGGAGTCCGCGAAGTACTGACGCTCGGAGCCCGGGATCCGCTCGGTGATGCTGAAGCCGTTCTCGTCGGTGGCGACCGGGTTCTTCGCCGTCGGAGACGGGTCGAACGGGGCCTCCAGCTGGAAGGCGTTGAGCGCGCGGGTGTGCTCGTAGCGCTGGAACGACGGCGCGAAGCCGGCGAAGAACCAGAGCTTGTCCTTGAGGATGGGGCCACCGAGGGTCGCGCCGAAGTCGCCCATGTTGCTCAGGGCGTTCAGGCCGGTGATCGTGCTGCCGTCCTCGATGACGAGCTTGCGCTTGCCTTCTCCGAAGCCCGGGGTCCAGTTGGCGAACACGGAGCCGTGGAACTCGTTGGAACCGGACCGCGTCACCGCGTTGATCACACCGCCCGTGGAGCGACCGAACTCCGGCATGTAACCGCCGGTGATGATGTTCACGTCCTGCACGAACTCGATGCTCAGCGGGCTGGCGTTGACGCCGAAGGCCGGGTCGTTCGTGGACAGGCCGTCCACCACGTAGCCGTTCTCAGGCGACGTCGTGCCGTTGATGGACACGCCGTACTGGTCGGACTGGGCGCCCGGGGCGAGCTCGGCCAGGGATTCAAAGGAGCGCGTCGCGCCACCCTTGCCCACGGGACGGGCCACCGCGATGCGCTTGATGAACTCCTGGTCGACGTTGACGCCCTGGTTCGTCGAACCGACGTCGATCGTCGGCGGGGCGCCAACGATGGTCTCCGTCGACGAGAAGCTCTCAGGGAGCAGCTCCACGTTCACGCGGATGGTGCGGTTGAGCAGCAGCTGGATTTCAGGGCGGGCGAAAGGCTTGAACGACTCCTTTTCGAACCGCAGGGTGTACGTGCCCGGTGGAAGCTGGGGAATACGGTAGTTACCCTGTGCGTCGGTAACCACGGTCTGCTCGCCCTGCAGGTTGGGCGAGGTGGCGGTGACAACGACATCAGCGGCCGGCTTCTTGTCCTCGGTATTGATGACAGTGCCGATGATGACGCTGGACTGCGCGAAAGCCGCGGATCCGTACAACAGACCCGCAGCAAGGACGACTCCGGTTTCCCGAAGTACTTGTTTCACTTGCATACCTAACCCCTCCAAGGTGGGCTGCAACCGAAAATGACTCCGGAAAATATCCGAGGTCAAGCAGTTGTCAATAGACCGTTGCTTTTTGGTGACCAGTGCGGCATTGCGCGATCACGCAGCGGCTTCATACACGGTTGCTTGAACCCGGAACCCTTTTCTGTATGGTGGCCGCCCTTCAATCCGGGCATGGCGGGGACGGGTAGTCCACTGGTGAAGAGGAGTTACGTACATGTTCGATTCAGTCCTTGACCGCGGGCAAGGACCCAGGTCGCGCTTCGGCGTGGGTGCTGGCGTTTCCACAGTGCTCCACGTTGGCCTTCTGGGTCTTGTGGCCTATCTCTCCACGCGTCCGCCTCCCGTGGAGGAGAAGGAGGTCGAGGTCACCCTGAAGGCCACGATGGCGCCTCCGCCTCCGCCTCCGCCTCCGCCTCCCCCGGCGTCGAAGCCGAAGACGGAGAAGAAGGTCACGCCCAAGAAGCCCAAGGACGTGATCGTGCAGCCGAAGGAGATCCCGCAGCAGAAGCCGCAGGAGACGGAGACGGCGCCCGAGCCTGAAGAAGAGGCGAGCGAGTCCGAGGTCGAAGGTGGCGTGGAGGGTGGCGTCGCGGGCGGTGTGGTCGGTGGCGTGGTCGGTGGCGTGATCGGCGGCGTGGTGGGCGGGCAGCTGGGTGGTACGGGTACGGATGTGCTGGCGTTCGGCCAGGGCATGACGCGTCCTGAGAAGATCGCCGGTCCTGAAGTGGCCTATACGCGTGAGGCCCTCGAGGCTCGCGTGCAGGGCCTGATGATCGTGAAGTGCGTGATCACGACCGAGGGAAAGGTCGAGCGCTGCCGCACGATCAAGCCGCTCCCTCACATGGAGCAGGCCGTGATGGACGTGCTCACCGCCTCACGCTACAAGCCGGTCACGTTCCAGGGCAGGCCGGTCGAAGTGCAGTACACGTTCAACTTCAACCTGAAGCTGCCGCGCTGATCCAAAGCAGGCAGTCACGCTTGAGCAGTCCGCCGAACATCACCTCGCGCTCGTGAGGAGGAGCGCTCCACAGCCATGCAATTTACCCTGCTTGATATCTGGCACCACACGGGCCTCTTCGCCCGCATGATCATCTTCACCCTCGCCATCATGTCGGTGGCGTCGCTGGTCGTCATGGCGGAGCGGATCATCGTCTTCCGCAAGACCCGTTCTGACAGCCGCAACTTCGCCGCCAAGATGGGCGCCATCCTCGCGAAGGGCGACCTGACCACCGCGGCGAACACCAACCTGGGCAAGGACGTGGGCCACCTGGGCCGCGTGATCAACTCCGGCCTGACGGCGTACCGGATCACCCCCGGCAACAAGGACCTGGCAGTGGAGTCCGTTGCCCGCGCGCTGGAGCGCCAGGCGCAGCGCGAGGTGCAGAGCCTCAAGCGCGGCCTGGGCCTGCTGGCCACGGTCGGTTCGACGGCGCCGTTCGTCGGTCTGCTCGGCACCACGATGGGTATCGTGAACGCCTTCCAGCTGATGGCGGCCGCGGGCTCCGGCGGTCTGGCGACGATCTCCGCCGGTATCTCCGAGGCGCTCATCACCACGGCGTTCGGTCTGCTCGTGGCGATCCCCGCCGTGATGGCCTACAACTTCCTGCAGGGCTGGGTGGATGCCCGTTCCGTGGACATCTCCGAGTCCTCCAACGAGTTCCTGGACGTGGTGGCGCGTCACGTGGGCGGCGGTTCGCACACGGCCTAGTCGTAGCCCCACCCAGGGGCGTTCCCACCCATGAGGGCGGTCTGGCTGAGAAGCCTCGCTGCCCCGGGGTGGGCGTCCCTTCCCGGACACAGGTGCACGCATGGGAATGTCAGCAGGCCCCAAAGGGGGCATCAAGAGCGAGATCAACGTCACGCCGCTGGTGGACGTGGTGCTGGTGCTCCTCATCATCTTCATGGTCGTGACGCCCATGCTCCAGCGCGGCAAGTCCGTGGAGCTGCCCAAGGCCACGGAGATCGAAAAGGAAGGCAAGGAAGCCGACCCGCTGATCCTCTCCATCACCCCGGACAAGAAGATGTTCGTGGAGAACGATGAGGTCGACGAGAAGGGGCTTCAGGAGAAGATCGCCGCGGAGCTGAGCAAGGATCCAGGCAAGAAGATCCTCCTGAAGGGCGACAACGCCCTGAACGTGGGTGACGTGCGCAAGGTGCTGGACACGGCCCGCAAGGCCAAGGCGAAGCAGATCGCCCTGGGCGTGGAGGAGAAGAAGTAATGTCCCGAGGACACAAGCAGCGTCAGTGGGTCAAGCCCGCGTCCGCGCCGAACTCGGAGATCAACGTCACGCCCCTGGTGGACGTGGTGCTGGTGCTCCTCATCATCTTCATGGTGGTGACCCCCCTCCTGGAGAAGGACATCCTCGTCCGAGTCCCGGAGACGGAGGTGGAGGAGAACCAGCCGCCGCCGGAGCCCGATGATCAGCAGATCGTCGTGCAGGTGGACAAGTCCGGCGCCTACTCCATCAACACGGAGCAGATCCCCGCTTCGGACTACATCGCCCGCCTCAAGCGGATGCTGAACGCCAAGAAGCCGGACGAGAAGGTCGTCTTCTTCATGGCGGACGACGCGGCGAACTACGGCAAGCTCGTGGTGGCGCTGGATGGCGCCCGTGCCGCGGGAGCGAAGATCCTGGGCATGGCCACCGAGCTCCCCCAGAACGCGGTCATCCAGGGCACGCAGACCACGCCGGACGGCGCGCCGCCCGCGCCCCCTGCCCCGCCGACGCCCTGATCCACGCCGTCATCGATTGAATCCGAAGCCCGCTGGCGTTCCGACGCCAGCGGGCTTCTTCATTTCTAGAGCCCCGCGTCCCCACCCGGGACCCGACGTCTGGCGCGATGGATGGCCGTGCGCGGCCGTCCCAGAGGGCGCCGCGCCGGTACAAGCATTGCTCTTCCCTCCTCCCGTACGGGTTGGAAGGGGGAGACGATGCTGGCGAGGGTGCGGTCTGGGGCGTTGATGGGCATCGACGCGGTGGTGGTGGAGTGCGAGGTCGACATGGCTCTCGGGCTGCCCTACTTCAACGTCGTGGGGCTGCCGGAGGGAGCAGCCCGGGAGTCGAAGGTCCGGGTGGTCTCCGCGCTGAAGAACGCGGGCTTCGACCTTCCGCAGAAGCGGATCACCGTCAACCTGGCGCCCGCGGACATCCGCAAGGAGGGGGCGGCGTTCGAGTTGCCCATCGCGCTGGGCGTCCTGGCGGCGGCGCGGTTGATGGAGGAGGAGCCGCTGGAGCGCTACCTCTTTGGCGGTGAGCTGTCGCTGGACGGCTCCATCAAGCCCATCAAGGGGGTGCTCCCGCTGGCCGTGGCGGCACGGAATGGCGGCTTCCAGGGGGTGATGGTCCCCGCCGCCAACGCAGCCGAGGCCGCATTGGTGGAAGGGCTCCAGGTGCTGCCCGTGGCCCACCTGCGAGAGGCCGTGGGTCACCTCACCGGCAAGGCCCCGCTGACGCCGCTGACGCGCACGGGAGGCTCCACGAGCGGGCCTCGCGTGGTGACCGCGGACATGGCCGATGTGCGAGGGCAACCGGAGCTGAAGCTGGCGCTGGAGCTCGCGGCGGCGGGCGGACACAACATCCTGATGGCCGGCCCTCCAGGTTCGGGCAAGACGATGCTGGCGCGACGGCTGCCAGGCATCCTGCCCGAGATGACCTTCGACGAGGCGCTGGAGGTCACGAAGGTCTACTCCATCCTGGGGCTGCTGGGAGATGAGCAGGCATTGATGCGCGAGCGTCCATTCCGCGCGCCCCACCACACCCTGTCGGATGCAGGGCTCGTGGGAGGAGGCCCCACGGCCCGTCCAGGCGAACTGTCCCTGGCGCACCACGGCGTGCTGTTCCTCGACGAGTTGCCGGAGTTCCGCAAGAACGTGCTGGAGGTGCTCCGCCAGCCCCTGGAGGAAGGCGCCATCCACCTGGCGCGCGCCACCCAGCACATCACCTATCCCTGCCGGGTCATGCTGGTGGCGGCGATGAACCCCTGCCCTTGCGGCTACTTCAACGTGCCGGGGCGCAAGTGCGAGTGCCAGGAGCACCGTGTCTTTGCCTACCACGAGCGCATCAGCGGGCCGCTCCTGGACCGCATCGACATCACCGTGCAGACGCGGCCGGTGGAGTACCACCACCTCGCCGCGAGGAACCAGGAACTGCCCAGCCACTACTACCGGCAGCGTGTGGAGGCCGCGCGTGAACGGCAGCGCGCCCGCTTCCACGAGATGCCTGGGGTGCACTGCAATGCCCAGATGCCTTCGCACCTGCTGCGCCGCTACTGCGTGATGTCACCGAAAGCGGAAGAGGCGCTGAGGGACGCGGTCACCCATTTTGGTCTGTCCGCTCGGGCGCATGACCGCATCCTCAAGCTCGCGCTGACGCGCGCGGACCTGGAGGGACACGGACGTATCGAGGCCGTGGACATGCAGCTTGCCGTCGATTGCCGGATGCTCGACCGCCGGGGCTGGCTCCACGCCAATACCCGGGGCGCGGTGGATGCCCTACCCCGTGCCTCTGCGGTCAGACGCGAGAACGGCTGACGCTCCACCCGGCAGCAGTGGCTCCACGCTCCGCTCCTCCAGACGGGGGGCGGGGCCCATGATGATGCGCGCCGACCTGCCGAAGGTCAGGTACGAGTATGCCCAGTTGAGCAGCACGGCCAGCTTGCTTCGGAATCCAATGAGGAACGTGATGTGGATGAAGAGCCAGGCCAGCCACGCGATGAAGCCGGACTGCTTCACTCGGCGGAAGGCCACGCCCACGGCATGGCCTCTGCCAATGACCGCGTAGGTGCCCCTGTCCCAGTAGCGGAAGGGCTGCATGGGCTGCCCCGCGAGCTGGCGGCGGAGGTTGTGCACCGCGTGCTTGCCCTCCTGCATCGCCGCGGGCGCCACTCCGGGGACCGCGCTTCCGTCCTCCTGTTTCACGAGCGCCAGGTCGCCCACGACGAAGATGTCGGGATGCCCGGGCACGGTGAGTTCGGGCGTCACCGGGACGCGCCCTGCCCTGTCCAACGTCACGCCGAGCGAGCGGGCCACGGGCGAGGCCTCCACCCCCGCGGCCCACAGCACCGTGCGCGCCGCCAGATGTTCCGCGCCCATGTCCACGCCCGCGTCGTCGATGTTCGTGACCCGGGTGCCCGTACGGACCTCGACGCCGAGCCTCTCCAGCACCCCGCGGGCCTCGCCCGAGAGGTTCTCCGGGTAGGTGGGAAGCACGCGGTCCATTCCCTCGATGAGGATGACGCGCGCATCCCGGGGGTCGATGTTCTGGAAATCACCCGACAATGAATTGCGGCTGATCTCCGCCAGCGCTCCCGCCAGCTCCACGCCCGTGGGTCCCGCGCCAATGATGGCGAAGGTGAGCAGCGCGCGGCGGCGCCCGGGGTCCGGCTCGCGTTCGGCCTGCTCGAAGGCGAGCAGCACGCGGCGGCGGATCTCCAGCGCGTCCTCGACGGTCTTCAGCCCCATCGAGTGTCGCGACCAGGCGTCATTGCCGAAGTACGAGTGCGTCGCGCCCGTGGCGACGATGAGGAAGTCGTACGCCAGTTCGCCATCCGCCAGGAGCACCCGCTTGCGCTCGGGGTCCACGCCGGTCACCTCCGCGAGCAGGACCTGGACGTGATTGC
Source organism: Corallococcus sp. AB049A (assembly GCF_003668885.1). Taxonomy (NCBI): domain Bacteria; kingdom Pseudomonadati; phylum Myxococcota; class Myxococcia; order Myxococcales; family Myxococcaceae; genus Corallococcus; species Corallococcus sp. AB049A. The sequence continues at coordinate 18,053 of NZ_RAWL01000116.1, forward strand.
GCCCAAGCATCGCTCGCAGCGGCGCGGCGATGTCGCTGGGGCTGAGCGTCGCCGTAGCCACCTGGTACAGCAGCGGCTGGAAGAGGTGGTGGTTGTGACGGTCCACCATCGTGACGCGAACCCCTGCCTTTCGCAGGTACCGGGCCGCGTAGAGGCCGCCGAAGCCGCCTCCCAGGATGACCACATGGGGAAGGTTCTCACGGGTCGTATTCACGAGAGGGAATGTCACGTCGAGGCGCCGGGGATTCAATGCAAAGCCTTCCATCCCTTCAAGCGGACCTGTCGCACGCCCTCGGGTCTGCTTATGCGGTGGCGCACTCACCTTGTGTCTCTTCTCAGCACCCGGGAGACAGCCTTGCCGCTCCGCCAATCTGGACGGAGTGAGCGGACCTGGACGCCCTTGCAGGCCCTGCTCCCCTGGCTCCTGCGCGGCATGAGCGTTGCTCTGCCCGCCGGCGAGGGAGGCAGACACGAATGAGCAGGCTGACGGAGAAGTTGAAGGCAGTGGCGGCGGCGGTGGCGGCCATCGAAAAGCAGTTCGGCCGGGGCGCGGTGATGACGCTCGGCGCGGACGCTCCGGAGCAGAAGGTGGCGGTCATTCCCACGGGTTCGGTGGGGTTGGACCGGGCGCTGGGCGTGGGGGGCTACCCGCGAGGGCGCGTGGTGGAGCTGTTCGGCAACGAGTCCTCCGGCAAGACGACGCTCACCCTGCATGCGATTGCGCAGGTGCAGGCCGTGGGCGGCGTCGCGGCCTTCATCGACGCGGAGCACGCGCTGGACCTGTCCTACGCGCGCAAGCTGGGGGTGCGCACGGAGGAACTGCTCGTGGCGCAGCCGGACACCGGAGAGCAGGCGCTCGAAATCACCGAGCAGCTCGTGCGCTCGGGCGCCGTGGACCTCATCGTGGTGGACTCGGTGGCGGCGCTGGTGCCCCGCGCGGAAATCGAAGGGGAGATGGGCGACGCGCACATGGGCGTCCAGGCGCGGCTGATGAGTCAGGCGCTGCGCAAGCTCACGGGCGCCGTGAGCCGTTCCGGCACCTGCATCATCTTCATCAACCAGATCCGCATGAAGATTGGCGTGATGTTCGGCAACCCGGAGACGACGACGGGTGGCAACGCGCTGAAGTTCTACGCGTCGGTGCGGATGGAGATCCGCCGCACGGGCAACCTCAAGGACGGCGACGCGGTGGTGGGCTCACGGGCCCGCGTGAAGGTGGTGAAGAACAAGCTGGCGCCCCCGTTCCAGGAGGCGGAGTTCGACGTGCTCTATGGCACGGGCATCCACCGCGCCGCCGAGGTGCTGGACCTGGCCGTGAGCGCGGGCGTGGTGGAGAAGTCGGGCAGCCACTTCAGCCTGCGCGGAGAGCGCATCGGCCAGGGCCGCGAGCGGGCGTGCGAGTGGCTGCGAGAGCACCCGGACGTCCTGGAGTCCCTCGCCCGCGACCTGGTGGGGGCCACCGCGCCGTCCGTGCCGTCCGCGTCCGCCGAGGCGGCCTAGGTCGCGGCCTGGAGCGCATCCAGCGAGAGGGGGACCTCCCATTGGCGTTGACCCGCGCGCAGCACCAGGTGCCCTCCGGGGCCCTCTTCCAGGAGTTCACCGAACTGGTACTGCGCATCCCGGGAGAAGCGGGCCTTTGCCCTGCCCTGCTTCACGCGGCAGGTGAGGACTCCGTCCGGCGTGAGCTGGAGCGATGCCAGGTCCAGCGCTTCCGCCGTCCGGTCACTCAGGCGCAGGGACACGCGCTCGTCCGGGGTGACGTCCACGGTGCGGACCTCGTAGGCCGCGTCCTCCACCTGGACGTAGCACCAGTCCGGGGCGATGCGGAGCTGGTAGCGCCCGTCGTCATCCAGGACCAGCGAGGCGTTGAAGAGCTCGATGATCTTCGGGTGCTCGATGGGCTCGTCGTCGTGCCACCAGCGCAACGCCGCATCCAGGCGGATGCCGCTGTCCTCACGGGTGTGCCAACGCTTGCCTGGAGGGGGCTGGCCGGTGGGAGGTTGCATGTCGCCCTTGATGTGCGGGTGGGGCCCGGCGGATTCAAGCCGCCGGGGCCTGGAGGCCTACCAGTTCCGGACGAACTCCGTGTAGCCACGGAAGGCCACGGCTCCCCAGAAGTTCACCAGCACGCCAAGCGCCAGCACGGCCACCACCGCGCGGTTGCGCAGCGACCATCCGCCAATGGCGAAGAGCAGCAGCAGGTAGGGCGTGTAGTCCAGGCTGAACCGGAAGCCGAACTGCATGTAACCGGTGTTCTGGTAGAAGAGCCCCGGCAGCGCGCACACCGCCACGGTCAGCCACAGGGGCCAGTGCAGCCGGGGACGCGTGCGGGGGACCAGCAGGAACACCAGCAGGGGCAGCGTGAGCAGCAGCGTCAGCCCATGCGGGTCGTACGACAGCCGCAACGGAGACAGCGACACCTGCGGCAGCTTGAGGAACGCGGCCTGGATGTTGCGCGACAGGTACTCGAGGTTGAAGAGCCCGAAGCGGTCGATGTCCGCGTTCACCCGGTTGTTGTAGAAGTACGAGTGACCGAACTCGCCCAGCTTGCCGAAGCGGTAGAAGTTGTACGCGGCGGCGAGCGACGCGATGGGCGCGGCCCCCGCGCCGAAGAGGGCGAGCTTGCGCAGGGCGGGCCTCCACGCGGAGGGAAGGGCCTTCAGCTGGGCCAGCCGGTCCGGCCCGGGGCAGAGCGCCTCCAGGACGAAGAAGAGGCCCGCGAACACCAGCGGCGTGCGGGTGAGCACGGCCATGGAGAAGAAGAGGCCCGCGAGCACGGGGCGCCGGGCCTTGACGGAGTTGCGCACGTACAGACACGTGAGCGCCACGCCCATCACCTGCGCGCTGAACCAGACCTCGCCCCGGATGGCGCAGTAGAAGAACAGCGTGCCGAAGGCGAGCACCAGCGACAGCGCCACGTTGTCATTGCGGTTGCGCTCCGTCTCTCCCTCCTGCGCGAGGAAGCGCAGCAGCGAGTAGAAGAGCGCCACCGCGAGCGCGCCCACGAAGACGCCGAAGGACGTGTCGTTGAACTGGTAGCCGTGCAGCGCCACGAACGGGAGCATCACGACCGCGGGGAAGGACGGGAAGCTGACGAACCAGCGGTCATCGCGGAGCACGCGCCCCTCGCACCGCACCTTGTGTCCGTCCACCAGCCGCACGCAGGCCCAGTCCTCCAGGTTGGGCAATACCTGGGGGTCCACGTCGAGCCGGCCGTCCAGCCAGGACTGCGCCTGGTAGATGAAGTGCGGCGCGGCGCTCTGCCGGAGGAAGCGCTGCGAGCTGAAGCTGGCCAGCACCGCGAACGCGACCAGGAACAGCACCACCTCCACCCGGTAGGCCGACAGCCACAGGCGCACCGCGCCGCGCACCGGATGCGCTCCCGCTCCTGCTGGGGACGGAGGGGGACTGTCGGGCGG
>NZ_RAWL01001159.1:0-436 GCF_003668885.1 Corallococcus sp. AB049A
CGGTCTTCGTCCACTTCACGATTTTCGTCACTTCATCCGACAGAGGAGATCGATAAGGACAGTCATCCGAGAAGGCGGGTAAAATGATAGTCGACAACAGGGCAGTGGTGGCAAGCACGACCGGAATGGTGACCAAACTAGCGACGATGGTGTTGAGGGTCCATAGTAGTTGAACCAACCCCGCGAGGAAGAGTGCTACAGACACCTGCAGCAGGATCGGCAATAGTGCAACTACGTGGGCCACCCTCCATTTGACAAGAGCGGTGTGCCGACGCTGACGTGCCCGAACACGAGCACGGACTCCGGTACCGGAGTGAAGAGGATTCGCGGTGAGCCATTGTCGAATGAGTAGGCCAGCCACGGCAGTCAATAGACTTAGCGTGAGACTGAGAAACCACAATGCATTTATGTAGACTGCAGAACGAGACGGTGTGAA
>NZ_RAWL01001160.1:0-436 GCF_003668885.1 Corallococcus sp. AB049A
GTAGTGGGCCTGCATGGGTTTGATGCAGGACGCGTCGTCCTGGCTGCAGCCGCTGTATTCCAGTCCCGCAGGCTTCCGGCCCATCGCCTGCAGGAAATCCTGGCATTCGATATCCGGTCGCGCCAGGCCATCCGCACGCCCCTGCGCTTCCCACGCGGCCAGCGCCTGCGCAGTCGTCTGCTGCGCAATCACGTTGGCGGCGAACAGCAATGCCGCCAGCCCCAGCAGCAAGCGCGCGCTACGCAGCGGCAACCGGCCAATCGTCTCAGGGCGATCCTTCGCAGGCAGTCACAGGAATGCCAACCGATGCCGTGCTATCGCCGTGCCATCGTCTGCTCGCTGAAGCGTGCCACGCAGAAGTCCAGGAAACTGCGCAGCTTGGGCGTCAGCTGGCGGTCGCGCGGGTACACCAGGTTGATCCACGTCGACACCGGCA
>NZ_RAWL01001161.1:0-435 GCF_003668885.1 Corallococcus sp. AB049A
CCTTTAAAGACACTCCGCTCAGCCCCTCTTGATATCCCAATGGGCATCTCGTCCCGCGATGAAGCAGGATAGGCTATCTCCATTGTCGCAAAGGATATTACTCATTACATGGTCGATTTTCGGCGTGGTGGACTCCCAGGCGACACGCAAGAGCCCGAATGCTCCTTGCTACTTTCCAGGCGGCGAACCGGCACTGCTTTACCAGCCCTGCAATGAGTTTGTCTTCGTCTCGGCTTGCTGTCCTTCAGGCTTCACGTGCTTCGCGAACAACATCTGTGTGCTGACCGACCCAAACGCTACGACCAGCAATGTGCCGGTTGGTACCTCCTTTCGACCGACGTGTACGAATCCGAACTGGAGTTTGAGCTGTGGTGGTTACTGTCTAGGTGAGCCTCAATCAATAGCTGGTCACGCAAAACTAACGAAATTGTTGTC
>NZ_RAWL01001162.1:0-435 GCF_003668885.1 Corallococcus sp. AB049A
CTGCTGCTGTTGGGCCTGCGCCTGCGCGCGCGCAACCATGCGCTGGCCCAGCTGCAGCGCACGCACAGTGCGCTGGCCGCCGAACGCGACCAACTTCGCCATACCACCGAACGCCAGGGCCAGCTGGAGCAACAGCTGCTGCAGGCCAAGCAGGCCGCCGAGGCGGCCGTGCTGGCCAAGGGCGAGTTCCTGGCCACGATGAGCCACGAGATCCGCACCCCGCTCAACGGCATCCTGCCGATGCTGGAGCTGATCGCACGCGGGCCGCTGGGCGAAGACCAGCGGCAGATGCTGGCCACCGCCTCGGCCAGTTCGCAACAGCTGCTGCGCATCGTCGACGACATCCTCGACTACTCCCGGCTGGAAGCGCAGGCGCTGGAACTGGAGATCACCAGCTTCAACCTGCGCGACCTGCTCGATGGCGTGGTACAGCTG
>NZ_RAWL01001163.1:0-435 GCF_003668885.1 Corallococcus sp. AB049A
GTGATGGTGGTCAACGTGCCGACCGCGTTCACCTCATCGGCGGACGCCGCGCAGGCACTCACCCGCACGCTCGGCCTGCGCCCGCGCCACCACCGCGACAAGCCGGTGTTCGCGGTGTGGCTGGGCAACGACGACCAGGCCACCGCCACGCTCAACGCGGCGCGGGTGCCGACCTATCCGACCGAGGCCGAAGCCGTACGTGGCTTCCAGCATCTGGTGCGCTACCGCGAAGCGCAGAACGCGTTGATGGAAACGCCGCCCAGCCTGCCGCAGGACTTCAGCGTCGACACGGCCGCCGCGCGCGCACTGGTCGATGCCGCGCTGGCCAACGGCCAGCAGTGGCTGGACCCGCTGGCTACGCATGAACTGCTCAAGGCCTACGGCATTCCCTCCGCGCCGGTGATGCATGCGCGTGATGCGCACGAGGCGATGGAC
>NZ_RAWL01001164.1:0-434 GCF_003668885.1 Corallococcus sp. AB049A
GCCTGGGCGACTACCTGAAGCAGCAGGGCTACACCAACCATTACCTGGGCGGTGCCAACGGCCAGTTCGCCGGCAAGGGCCAGTTCCTGGCCAGCCACGGTTTCGATGAAGTGCACGACCTGGCATGGTTCAAGCAGCAGAAGAAGATCGGCCGCATCCACTACTCGGCCTGGGGCGTGCACGACGACGTGCTGCTGGATACCGCCTACCAGCGCTTCGAGCAGCTCTCGCGTGCCGGTTCACCGTTCATGCTGACCACGTTGACCATGGACACCCACCACCCGGCGGGCCACCTGCCGGTATCGTGCAAGGGCGAGCGCTACCAGAGCCAGTACGGCAACATCAACATGCTCAACGCGCTCAAGTGCAGCGACCGGCTGATCTCGCAGCTGGTGCAGCGCATCCAGGCCAGCCCGTACGGCAAGGACACGCTG
>NZ_RAWL01001165.1:0-434 GCF_003668885.1 Corallococcus sp. AB049A
AGGCCGGCACCGGCGAACAGCGCCTTGGCCGCGTCGGCGCTCAGCCAGCCCTGTACCGGGATGCGCGCTTCCGGGTCATCCTTGGCGGGCAGGTCGTACTGCGGGCCAGCCCAGGAATTCTTCACCACGTCCCAGCCGTAGGACGCGCCGGCGGTGTCGTGCACGATCAGCGCGGCGGCGGCGCCCTTGCGGGCGGCCTCCTCGAACTTGTAGGTCCAGCGGCCGTAGTAGGTCATGCGCTTGCCGTCGAACAGCTTCGCGTCGTCGACGTGGAAGCCCGGGTCGTTGACGAACATCACGACCGTCTTGCCCTTCCAGTCCTGACCGGCGTAGTCATTCCACTTCTGCTCCGGCGCATCGACGCCATAGCCGACGAACACCAGGTCGCTGGCATCGACCTTCACCTCGGCCTGGCCGGTACGGGTGCCGACCAC
>NZ_RAWL01001166.1:0-433 GCF_003668885.1 Corallococcus sp. AB049A
TTGCAACCTGATTTAATTCTTTTAATGTGCTCATCAAGATTTTTAGGTTGATTATTAACTACAAGGATTGTTTCAAAAACACTATCGCCGTAAAGAAATCCTCTATCAAATATTGAAATACTTGAGCTAGATTTTCCATTAACTAAATTCATATTTACATACGTTTAAAAATCAATGTACCATTCGTTCCACCAAAACCAAATGAATTAGACATCGCAATATTTATATTTGTTTCTCTTGCAATATTTGGTACATAATCTAAATCACATTCGGGGTCCTGGTCATTTAAGTTAATGGTTGGCGGTATGATATTGTCTTTTATAGATAATGCGCAAAATACTGCCTCAACACCACCAGCTGCACCTAAAAGATGCCCTATCATTGATTTAGTAGAGCTTATTGGGGTATTCTTTGCGTTTTCAATACCTAATGC
>NZ_RAWL01001167.1:0-433 GCF_003668885.1 Corallococcus sp. AB049A
GGCAGATATGGCTTCTAAACAATTAAAATTAGTAATCATTACTGGGATGTCTGGAGCAGGAAAAACAGTCGCAATGCAGTCTTTAGAAGATCTCGGTTATTTTTGTGTAGATAATTTACCGCCAAGTTTACTTCCAAAGTTCTGGGAGCTAATGAAAGAAAGCGATAAAATGGATAAAATCGCGCTCGTAATGGATCTTCGCGGCCGTGAGTTTTTCGATTCCATTGAACCAGCGCTAGATGAGCTAGATAATACCAATTTTATAACAACGAAAATCCTCTTTTTAGAGGCTGATGATAAGGTACTTGTTTCGCGTTATAAAGAAACGCGCCGCCACCATCCACTGGAGCCTAATGGGTCTGTGCTAGACGGGATTAATGCAGAGCGCGAACTGCTTAGTGATTTAAAAGGCCGTTCGCAGTTAGTTATTAAT
>NZ_RAWL01001168.1:0-432 GCF_003668885.1 Corallococcus sp. AB049A
TCTTCTGGGCCGAGCGCAAGCTCGAGAAAGCAGACGCGTGGTTCCAAAAAGCTGCGATCCTTGACCCGGACTGCGGCGACACATGGGCTTGGTGGTATAAGTTCTTGCTTCAGCATGGAACGGAGGAGAAGAGGAGCGATGTGGTCAGCAAGTGCGTACTGAACGAGCCTAGACATGGCGAAGTTTGGCAGGCTGTGTGGAAAGCACCGGAGAATGCGGGCATCGGCACAGAGGCTGTGCTGAAGAAGGTCACGAAGCTTTTGGAGTAGGGCATATGGGGTCGACGTTGTGGACGAGATTGTACATGTAAGATGCTCGAAGGCGACATACCACTGCTCCTGCAACCCTTTGCGTTGCAGCCTTGTATCAGTGTTGCCGACGAGACTGAATCAAAGGTAGCATCGGCATCTGAAATACACGGCGATACATCGC
>NZ_RAWL01000117.1:0-21072 GCF_003668885.1 Corallococcus sp. AB049A
GTCATGAGCGAGCTTACGGCTGCCCCGCGTCCGTGGCGGTCGCGGCGGGCGGCGCCGGCGTGGGCACCTTCACGCCCTCCGCGGCCAGCACCGCCATGCGCTCGGTGGCCTGACGGGCCGCGGCGCTGTTCGGGTGGTCCGTCGGAATCTTGGAGAGGACCTGCGCGGCCTCGTCCTTCTTGCCCTGGAGGATGAGCATGCGCGCCTTGTGGTACGCGCCCATGCCGACCAGGTACTCGCCGGTGTCCGCCTTCTCCATCGCCTCGAAGGAGCTGATGGCGTTGGCGTAGTCGCCCTTGGCCTCGTAGGCGTAGCCCTGGCCTTCCAGGGCGCTGGCGCGCAGGGCGTCGTTCTCCGGGGCGCCCTTGAGGAAGGTGTCCAGGGACGCCAGGGCGTCGTCGTTCTTGCCCAGCCGGAACTCGGCCTTGGCCTGCGGCAGGGCCGCCGTGGTCGCCGAGCGCGTGCCGCCGTGCTCCTTGCGGAAGGCGGCCAGCTGCTTCACGACCTCCTCGTCACGGGCCTGCACCGTGGCGAACGGGGGCTCCGTGGCGGACGGGTCCACCGGGTCCACGCCCGTCACGGGGCGGTCCAGGACGGTGAGCGCCTGGCCCAGGGCCATGGAGGCCTGCTCCTCGCCGCGCTTGGACACCTCGCTGGCGATGGCCACGCCCACCGCGCCCAGCACCAGCACGCCCGCGCCGATGGCGAGGAACTTCTGGCGCTGCATCAGCCAGTCCCGCGCGTCCGCGCCCGCCTTCTGGAAGGCGTCCGGCTGACGAAGTTCCTGCTGGCGAATCTTCTCGGTCTTCTGCTGGGCCACGATGAAGGGACCTCTCTCCGGCTCGACGGTGCTCTTCGCTCTGGGAAAGCGGCGCACTGTAAAGAGCGCCCGCTGGGAGTGTCAACGCACGAGCGCGGTCAGTCGCGCCCTGCCCGCTTCCCGCCTTTTCCACCCTTGCCCGCCAGGTGCGGGTTCTTGCGCGCCTCGCGCTTGGCCTTGCCTGGCCGCTCGCGGAAGAGCAGACGGATGGGGACCCGCAGGTCGAACGTCTTGCGGATCTGGTTGGTGATGTACCGCTTGTACATGTCCGGCACCCCCTGCGGTTCGTTGCAGGTGAGGGTGAAGGTCGGCGGGGCCGCCGCCACCTGGGCGATGTAGTACAGGCGCAGCGGCTTGCTCTTCACGATGGGCGCCGGGTTGTTGTCCACCATGTAGTCCAGCAGCTTGTTGAGCTGCGGGGTGGGCGCCCGGAAGCGGAACTGCTTGGCCAGCTCCACCGCCACGTCCACGACCTTCTCCACCTTGGAGCCGTGCAGGGCGGACGTGAAGATGACCGGCGCGTAGCCCACGAACTTGAGGGCGATCTTGAGGTCCTCGCGGAAGGCCTCCTGGCGGCGCTTGTCCTCCGCGATGAGGTCCCACTTGTTGACGACGATGACCAGCGCGCGGCCCCGGTCCATGGACAGGCCCGCGAGCTTCGCGTCCTGATCCACCGCCGGCTCCGTGGCATCCATCAGGAGCACCGCCACGTCGCTGCGCTCCAGGACCTTCAGCGCCGCGATGACGGAGTACTGCTCCACCTGGTGCGCGATGGTCTTCTTGCGCCGGATGCCCGCGGTGTCCGTCAGGATGAGCTGGTTGCCCTTGTACGTGACTTCCGAGTCGATGGGGTCACGCGTGGTGCCGGCGACCTCGCTGGTGACGACGCGCTTCTCCTTGAGGATGGCGTTGACCAGGGTGCTCTTGCCCACGTTGGGCCGGCCGATGATGGCCACGCGGATCTTCCCGTCGTCCGGCGGCGCCTCCGAGTCCTCGCCCTCCTGCTTCGCCGGGAGCTTGGACACGACGGAGTCCATCAGGCTGCCCATGCCCAGGTTGTGCTCGGCGGACATGGCGTTCACGTCGCCCAGGCCCAGGCGGAAGAACTCGCCGGCCAGCGACTGCATCTGCCCGGACTCGTTGTCCAGCTTGTTGGCCGCGACGACGACGGGCTTGCCCGCCTTGCGCAGGTAGTTGGCCACGGCCTCGTCGGCCGTCGTCATGCCCGCGCGCGCGTCCACCACGAAGATGATGACGTCGCACTCCTCCACGGCGAACTGCGCCTGCTCGCGCACCTGCTTGAGCAGCGTGTCCTTCTCACCGGGGACGAAGCCGCCCGTGTCGATGAGGGTGAAGGCGCGGCCCTCCCACTCCGCGTCGGAGTAGTGCCGGTCGCGGGTGACGCCCGGCTCGTCCTGCACGAGCGCGATGCGGCGGCCCACCAGGCGGTTGAACAGCGTGCTCTTGCCCACGTTGGGGCGACCGACAATGGCGACCAGCGGCTTCATGGCATCTCTTTCGACAGCGACGACGACTTCGAAGGCAACGACGTCAGCGGCACGGACTTCAGCGGCGACATCACTCGTAACCCAGCTTCCTCAGGCCCGCGGCGCGCTCGCTCCAGCGGGCCTCCACGCGCACGCGCAGGTCCAGGTACACGTGCGCGCCCAGCAGGCGCTGCACCGACTTGCGCGCGTCCGTGCCAATGAGCTTCAGCATCTGCCCCTGCTTGCCAATCAGGATGGCCTTCTGGCTGTCGCGCTCCACGTAGATGGACGCCGCGATGCGGATGAGGCCGCCCAGCTGGCCCGGCGGCGTGCCGGGGCGCGGCTCGCGCTCGGATTCATCGAACACGTCCACCAGCACCGCGGTGGAGTACGGAATCTCCTGGCGGCAGTGACGCAGCACCTGCTCGCGGATGTACTCCGCGACCAGGACGCGCTCCTGCTGATCCGTGAGCATGTCCTCCGCGAAGATGGGCTCCCCTTCCGGCAGGTGTCCCAGCACGACCTGGAACAGGTGCTCCACGCCGTCCTTCTCCCGCGCGGAGATGGGCACCACCTCCGCGAAGGGGAACTCCTGGCCGTACAGGGCAATGAGCGGCAGCAGCTTCGCCTTGGGGATGGAGTCGATCTTGTTGATGACCAGGAAGGTGGGCTTGCCCACCTTCTGCAGCCGCTCGAGGATGGCGCGGTTGCCCGGCGTCACGTCCAGCGTCTCGCCCTGGGGCGGCTCGATGAGGAAGAGGACCAGGTCCACCTCCTCGGCCGCGGAGATGGCGGCCTCCACCATGTAGCGGTTGAGCTCTCCCTTGGCCTGGTGGATGCCGGGGGTGTCGATGAACGCCACCTGCCCTTCCGGGCGCGTCACCACGCCCAGGATGCGGTTGCGGGTGGTCTGCGGCTTGGGCGAGACGATGGCGATCTTCTCGCCCGTCAGCGCGTTGAGCAGCGTGCTCTTGCCCACGTTGGGCCGGCCGATGAGCGCGGCGAAGCCAGCGCGAGGGGTCTTCTTCTGGGACTGAGAGGCCATACTTCCGGAGATGATCAGTGGGCCTTCCGGCTTGCGACGACGGGAAGGCCCCGGGGGAACTGCCAGGGTACGGCGGCGGACGGTGCTTCTTTACGACGGCCGCGCCGTGGAGATGGTCAACGTCTGGATGCGCACGTCCCTGCGGGGACGGTCGCTTGAATCCTTGGGAAGCTCATTGGCGATGCGGTCCACCACGTCCTGCCCCTCCACCACCTCGCCGAAGATGGTGTACCGGTTGTCCAGATGGGGCTGCGGCGCCGCGGTGATGAAGAACTGACTGCCGTTGGTGTTGGGCCCGGTGTTGCCCATGGCCAGCACGCCCTTCTTGTCGAAACGCCGGCCACCCTGGAACTCATCCTCGAAACGGAAGCCCGGGCCGTTGTTGCCCCGGCTGGTCGGGTCCCCGCCCTGGATCATGAAGTCCTTGATGCAGCGGAAGAAGAGCGTCCCGTCGTAGAGCGGGCGGCCGTGCTGGGGCTGGAACGTGATGGGGTCCGTCCACGTCTTCTCGCCCGTGGCCAGCCCCACGAAGTTCTCCACCGTCCTGGGAGACTCCTTGGAGAACAGGCGCACGACGATGCGCCCCTCGGTGGTGTTGAAGGTGCCGTACAGCTCCACGCCCGCGCGGGCCTGTTCCATGAAGCTCATTGCGGGGTGCCCTTCTTGGCGGCCGGCGCCTTGGGCGCCTTGTCGCTCAGGGTCACCTTCTCCAGGATGACGGGCGTCTGCGGGCGGTTCTGCGCGCTGCGCGGCACCAGGCCAATCTTCTCCACCACGTCGTAGCCGGTGACGACCTCGCCGAAGATGGTGTGGCGGCCGGTGAGGTGCGTGGGCGTGGAGGTGGTGATGAAGAACTGGCTGCCGTTGGAGTTGGGGCCCGCGTTGGCCATGGCCAGGATGCCCGGCTTGTCGAAGCTCCGGCCGCTCTGGAACTCGTCCTCGAAGCGGTAGCCCGGGTCGCCCATGCCGGTGCCGGTGGGGTCGCCGCCCTGGATCATGAAGTTGGGGATGACGCGGTGGAAGACGGTGCCGTTGTAGAGCGGCTTGCCCTTCACTTCCTTGCCCGTCGCCGGGTCCGTCCAGGCCTTCTCGCCGGTGGCCAGGCCCACGAAGTTCTCCACCGTCTTGGGCGCGTCCTTGGAGAAGAGCTTGAGCACGATGGTGCCCTGGTTCGTCTTCAGGGTCGCCCAGACGTCCTTGCCGGCCTGGACCTTCTTCGTCCACGGGCCCGCGGCGGGCTCGGCGGCCAGCGCCACGGCGGCGGCGAGCGCCACGGTGATACCGAGAAGACGGTGCATACGGGACAGCCTCCAAGGCAGGAAGGCGCGGACCCTACCCCCCACCCCCCTTCCCGTCCAAGGGCTTTCACGCCGGAGGGTCGTCCGGGGAAGGACCTCCCGGGACGGGGGCCACGACAGCCGGGGATGCCACGGAAGCCGGCTCGGCCTTCAGGCGCTCCAGCGTGGAGCGAGCGGCTGCCTGCTCGGCCTCCTTCTTGTTCCGGCCGGTGGCGCGGGCGTACACGGACTCCCCGATGCACACCTCCACCTCGAAGACCTTGGAGTGCTCCGGGCCCGTCTCCGCCACCACCCGGTAGCGCGGGGACAGCTTGAGCTTTTCGTGGGCCAGCTCCTGGAGGAGCGTCTTGTAGTCCAGGCGGCCCGCGCCGGAGGCCACCTCCTCCACCAGCTCCCCGAAGACGCGGTCCACCAGCGCCAGCGCCGGCTCCAGGCCGCCGCTCAGGTAGACGGCGCCCAGCACCGCCTCCATCGCGTCCGCCAGCAGCGAGTTCTTGTCGCGGCCTCCGGACTGGGACTCGCCCCGGCCCAGGAGCAGCAGCTCGCCCAGGCGCAGGCTCCGGGCCACGCGGGCCAGGCCCTCCTCGTGGACGATGCGGGCGCGCATCTTGGTGAGCTCGCCCTCGGGGACGCCGGGGCAGCGGTCCATCAGCCGGTGGCTCACGGCCAGGTCCACCACGGCGTCGCCCAGGAACTCCAGGCGCTGGTTGTCCTTGAGGTTCTGGTCGCGGTTCTCGTTGACGTACGTCTTGTGCGTCAGTGCCTCCAGGGCCAGGTCGCGCTTGGAGAACTGCACGCCCAGGCGCGTCTCCAGGGCCTGCACCCGCTCGGCCAGGGTCATCTTCTCCACGCGGTTCACTCCTGCGGGGCGTCCGGGCCCACGAGCCGCACGGCCTCGGGAGCCACCTTCAACAGGTCCGCCACCAGCTGAACCACGCCCGGGAACTCATCCAGTTCGAAGCGGCCCGCCCACACCTTGCCCTGGGGGCCCGCGAGCAGCCCCCGGAAGGTGCGTCCGGCGATGCGCGCGGCGGCGAAGCGGTAGGCCTTGCCCTCCACCTGCAGCTGCGCGAGCAGTTCCAGGCTGCTGCGCGGAGGCACCAGCGCCTCCTGGCCGAACTTCTCCACGATCTCCACGAAGCGCACCGGCTCCGCGCCGGGCGCCATCTGCGGCGCGCGCGGCACGGGCTCGCCGAGCAGCGCGGACAGGTAGCCCGTCAGCGCGGCCTTCTCGCGGAACTCCGACAGCTCGATGACGTGCCCGGCGGCGGTGGCCAGCTCCTCTCCACCCCGGATGGCCTGCGCGATGCGGAAGTTGCCCTGCCGGTCCGCCACCAGCTTCACCGCGAGCTGCCCCTCCCGCACGTCCGTGGACAGCTCCAGGGACCGCGGATCCACGTCCGCCGGGAGCCCCAGCAACTGCAGCTCCTCCGAGCGGCGCTGCAGGTGGAAGACGTGGTCGCTGAAGGTGTCGAGCAACAGCGCCTGCATCTCCTCCGCCGCGTCGATGGCGGACAGGAGGATGGGCGTCATGCCCACCACCGCGGGCGGCGCGATGGGGATGAGCCGGTCCCCCAACACCTGGAAGGTGACGTCGGTGATGAAGTCCCGGGTGATGGGATTCACCAGGGACGCGGCCTCTAGATCCAGCACCACTTCGACGCCGGACGGCTCCTCACGGACCTGGAGCCCCAGCTCACGCAGGCGGGCGGTATCCATCAGGCGCCTTTGAAGGTCTCGCGGGCGATGATGGTCCGCTGGATCTCGCTGGTGCCCTCGCCAATCTCACAGAGCTTGGCGTCGCGCAGGTAGCGCTCCACGGGGAACTCGCGCGTGTAGCCGTAGCCGCCGTGGATCTGCACGGCCTTGTTGCACCCGCGCATGGCCGCCTCGGACGCGAACAGCTTCGCCATGGAGGCCTCCTGCGAGTACGGCTGCCCCGCGTCCGCGAGCCGCGCCGCGCGGTGCACCAGCAGGCGCGCCGCCTCCAGCTCCGTCTTCATGTCCGCCATCATCCAGCGCAGGCCCTGGAACTCGCCAATGGGCTGGCCGAACGCGGTGCGGTCCTTGGAGTACGCGATGGACTCCTCCAGCGCGCCGCGCAAGAGGCCCACCGACAGCGCACCGATGGTGATGCGGCCCTTGTCCAGGATCTTCAGCGTGTCGATGAAGCCCCGGTCGACCTCGCCCACGATGGCGTCGTCACCGACCTCCACGTTCTCCAGGATGAGCTCGGCCGTGTCCGACGAGCGCATGCCCAGCTTGCCGTGGATGGAGCGCTGGCTGAAGCCGGGGATGCCCTTCTCCAGGACGAAGGCGGTGATGCCCTTCTGGCGCTTCTCCGGCGACGTGAGCGCCAGGACCACGAAGACGTCACCCACGGTGCCCTGGGTGATGAACATCTTCGCGCCGTTGAGCACCCACTTGTTGCCCTTCCTCACGGCGGTGGTGCGCATGCCGGACGCGTCCGAACCGGATCCCGGCTCGGTGAGGCCCCACGCGCCCAGCCACTCACCGGAGGCGAGCTTGGGCAGGTAGCGCTGGTGCTGCGCCTTGTTGCCGAACACGCGCACGTGGCTGGTGCCCAGGCCGTTGTGGCTGGCCACCGTGAGGGCGAGCGACCCGTCGTAGCGGGCGATCTCCTCCACGGCCACCGCCACGGCGAGCGAGTCCATGGCCGCTCCGCCGTACTCCTCGGAGACGAGCATGCCGAGCACGCCCAGCTGCCCCAGCTCCTTCACCACCTCCATGGGGAACTTCTCGTCCTTGTCCCACTCGCGCGCGTACGGCTTCACGCGGCGTTCGCAGAATTCACGGAGGGAGGCCTGCAGGGCGCGGTGGCTTTCAGGAAGTTCGAAGTCCATGGTCGGGTGCGGAATCTAGAGCGTGAATGCGGGTGGGGGAACTTCAGACGGGGTGGACGCCGTGCTTCTTCTCCGCACGGGGCTGGAACCGGTCCGCATAAAGTGAATAACGCTGCATCAATTCCCCGCGCAGGGAGTCGCCGGGGACCACGGCGTCGATGATGAGCTCGCTGGCCAGCTTGAAGATGTCCACGTCCTGCTTGTACTCGTCGCGCAGCTTCTGGACGAAGGCTGGCCGCTCGGCCTCCGGCAGCTCTTGAATCTTGTTGAAGTAGACGGCGTTCACCGCCGCCTCCGGGCCCATCACGGCGATCATCGCCTGGGGCAGCGCCAGCGTGGCCTCCGGGGCGAACCCGGGCCCGCTCATGGCGTAGAGGCCGGCGCCGTACGCCTTGCGCACCACCACGCAGATGCGCGGCACGCTGGCCTCCGACACCGCGGAGATCATCTTCGCGCCCGCGCGGATGATGCCCGCGCGCTCCACCTTGGTGCCGATCATGAAGCCCGGCACGTCCGCCAGGTAGAGCAGCGGGATGTTGAACGCGTCACACAGCCAGATGAACCGCGCCGCCTTGTCCGCGCTGTCCACGAAGAGCACCCCGCCCTTGTACTTGGGCTGGTTCGCGACGATGCCCACCGGACGGCCGCCAATGCGCGCCAGGCCGGTGATGATTTCCTGCGCGAACAGCTTCTTCACCTCGAACCAGCTGCCCTCGTCGATGAGCTCCGCGATGAGCGCGTGCATGTCGAAGGGCTTGTTCTGATCCGGCGGGACGATTTCATCCACGCGCTTGCCGCTGTGCTTGGGGGCAATCACCGGCAGCTGGGGCGGGGCCTTGGAGAAGTTCTCCGGGAAGAAGGCCAGGTACTGCTTCGCGGCGGCGATGGCGTCCTGTTCGGTCTTCACCAGCACGTCGCCCACGCCGGACACGGAGCAGTGCATCCTCGCGCCGCCCATCTCCTCCAGCGTGACCTTCTCACCGATGACCATCTCCGCCATGCGCGGGCTGCCCAGGTACATGGAGGCGTTGCCCTCCACCATGATGACCAGGTCGCAGAACGCGGGGATGTAGGCGCCACCGGCGGCGGACGGGCCGAAGAGCAGACAGATTTGCGGGACGAAGCCCGACAGGTGGACCTCGTTGTAGAAGATGCGGCCCGCGCCCCGGCGGCCGGGGAACATCTCCACCTGGTCCGTGATGCGCGCGCCCGCGCTGTCCACCAGATAGAGCAGCGGGCACCGGAGCGCCTTCGCCGTCTCCTGGATGCGGAGGATCTTCTCCACCGTTCGCGCGCCCCAGCTGCCGGCCTTCACCGTGGAGTCGTTGGCCATGATGGCCACCGCGCGCCCGTCGATGCGCGCGACGCCGGTGATGACGCCGTCGGAGGGCAGCTCCGCGTCCAGGTTGTTGGCGAGCTTGCCGTCCTCCACGAAGGAGTCCGCGTCCACGAGCAGCCGGATGCGCTCCCGGGCGAAGAGCTTGCCCGTCTCCGAGTTCTTCGCGTGGTACTTGGGCGCGCCGCCCTTCTCCACCTGGGCGATCTTCTCGAGCAGTTTCTGATCTGAGGACATGGCCGTCGTCCCATACCAAGAAACCCCTGGCCTGGCTGCCTTCTTGCCAGTCGAACCACCAGCCGTGCCGTCCAAAGGACGACGCATGGGTCCACGGCGCGGCGCGCCGGGGGATGTCGCCGGGAACCTCCCTGCCTACCTTCATGTCGCACGGGGGGTGTGCACCCAGGCGGGCCACGAACCGCCCCGTCAAACGGCATCCGGCCCAGGAGGGACCCATGTTCAGAGCGAAGAAGGCGACGTGGCAGGCGAAGGCTTTGGCCAAGAGCAAGCTGTACCGGCAGTTCCTGGCGCACCAGCTGCTCGATCAGCTCCCTGAGTACGCGGACAAGGCCGGCAAGGTGGCCCGCAAGTCCTGGGACAACTTCGACCCGGACGACGCGCTGCGCTATGTGGGATTGACGACGTACAAGCCGGCGCGCTCGGGCATGGGTGGCCTGGGGGCGTTCCTGCTGGGCGCCGCCGTGGGCAGCGTCGCGGCCCTGCTGATGGCCCCGAGCCGCGGCACGGAGCTGCGCACCACCGTCAAGGACAAGGCGATGGGCTACATCAACAAGCAGGGCGTGAACATCGGCGGTGAGAAGACCGCCAGCGCCTGAAGTTGTTGATGTGAGTTGAACAAGCAGGGGCAGCACGGTCCGCGGGCAACCGCGGGCCTGCCGCCCCTGTCGCTTTCGGACGGCTCAGCGGCCTTTATAGACAGGGGGACGCTTCTCCGCGAACGCGCGGAGCCCTTCCAGCCGGTCCTCCGTCTTGAGCACCTCCTCGTACTTCTTGAGCTCCAGCGCCAGCGCGTCGTCCAGCTCCAGGCCGGTGCCCTCGTCGATGGCGTGCTTCGCGGTGGCCACGGCCACGGGGGCGTTGTCCACCACGGCCTCCGCCAGCTGGAAGGCGACCTCCAGCAGGTGCCCTTCCGGGGCCAGCCGGTTGACCAGGCCGATGCTGAAGGCCTCCGCCGCGTTCACGCGCCGGGCGGTGAGGATGAGGTCCTTGGCGCGCCCGGGGCCGATGAGCCGCGCCAGCCGCTGCGTGCCGCCGCCGCCGGGGATGATGCCCAGCTTCACTTCGGTGAGGCCCATCTCCGTGGCGGGGGAAGCCACGCGCAGGTCACACGCCAGGGCCAGCTCCGTGCCGCCGCCGAAGGCCGCGCCGTTGATGGCGGCGATGAAGACGCAGTCGCTCTTCTCGATGGAGCGCAGGGTGACGCGCAGGCCGTTGAGGAAGGAGCGCACCTCGTCCTCCGACATGGTGGTGCGCTCCTTGAGGTCCGCGCCGGCGCAGAAGGCCTTGTCCCCCGCGCCGGTGAGGATGACGGCGCGCACGGCGCGGCTGGAGGACACGCGGGCCACGAGCGCGTCCAGCTCCTGGTGCATCGCGCGGCTGATGGCGTTGCGGCGGCTCTCCCCGTCGATGGTCCAGATCTCGATGGCGCCTCGGGCCTCGACCTTGAACTCCGGCATCTTCGCTCCCCGTGACGGGCCGCGGTGGGCGGCCCGCGTGAATGCCGCGCAGCCTGAAACCTGTTCCCCAGTCTGGCAAGCCGTAAACGGATAGGATTTCGCCCATGCCTTCGTGCTCAACGACGAAACGCCCGTGGCGGTGGCTGCCCGGCCTGCTCACCGTGTCCGCCCTGCTCGTGCTCGCCCTGCCGCTCGTGGCCCTGGCGCGCGGCGGCGGAGGTGAGCACTACACGTCCGGACGCGACCGCGGCGGCGGCGGGGGCAGCGGCGACGGCCTGCCCCTCTGGTTGATCTTCGACCTGCTCCGCCTGCTCTTCCTGTACCCGAAGGTCACCGTCCCGCTGCTGATCATCGGCGGCGTGGCCTACTGGCTCTACAAGCGCAACCTGCACCCGGACGCCACCACCCGGCGCGCGTTGGATCAGCGCGAGGCGGAGGTGCGCACGGAGGTGTCCGGCCGCGACGTGCAGGGCTGGGTGAACGCGCTGAAGCTCAAGGACCCGTCCTTCGAACTGGAGCCCACGCTGGAGAAGGTGCGCTGGCTCTTCTTCGAGCTGCAGAAGTCGTGGTTCCGGCGGGACATGACGCCGGTGCGCCCCTTCCTGTCGGACGCGACGTGGCAGCGCTTCAACGTGCAGCTGGCGCTGATGCAGGCGCAGGGCGTGCGCGACGCGTTGGCGGACATGAAGGTGCTGGACGTGCAGCTCATCGGCCTGCACCAGACGCAGTGGTACGACAGCATCCACGTGCGCGTGCGCGCCAGCATCCGCGACACGGACGTGCCCGCGAACCAGACGGACGCGCAGGCGCAGGCCGCCGCCAGCCGCGTGGCCCCGGAGGTGTTCACGGAGGTGTGGACCTTCGTGCGCAAGCCCGGCGCGCAGACGCGCATTGGCGAGGACCTGTTCCAGGGCAAGTGCCCCAACTGCGGCGCGCCCTACAAGGGCGGCGCGTCCAACACCTGCGAGTTCTGCAACGCGGTGGTGAACTCCGGTAACTACGACTGGACGCTGTCTGAAATCACGCAGGGCGTGGAGCACGTGCGCCACCACAAGCAGGTGGACGGCCTGATGCAGGCGCGCGAGGTGGACCCGGCGCTCAACCTGGAGATGCTGGAGGACCGCGCGTCGCTGCTCTTCTGGAAGTGGATCGACGCGCAGAGCCGCAACGAGACGCAGCGCCTGTCCAAGGTCGCCAACGCGGACGCCATCACGAAGCTGGACGCGGAGCTGGGCCAGCTGGCGAAGCAGGGCCGCCGGCGCGTCTTCCTGGAGTGCGCGGTGGGCGCGGTGGACGTGCGCGCGCTGGACGTGCACCCGGAGTCCTTCGACGAGGCGCAGGTCGAAATCCGCTGGAGCGCCCGCATGGGCGTGGGCCCGGTGAACGAGAAGCCGCCTGCCCTGCCCACGGTGCCGCAGCGCTGGGTCTTCACGCTGCTGCGCCGCCATGGAGCGAAGACGAACACGGACACCGGTATGTCCACGGACCGCTGCCCGCAGTGCAACGCGCCCACCACGAACAGCGCGGCCAACACCTGCGAGTTCTGCGGCACGGTGCTGGGCAACGGCGAGCGCGACTGGGTGCTCGCGTCCGCCCTCCCCTTCGAGTCCTGGAACGTCCAGCACGCCCGGCAGTCCACCTCGCGGGCGGAGCGCTACCAGCAGCGGCGTCAGGCCGAGCGCGGCACCGTCGCGCCTCCGCCCGTGACGGACACCGGCAACGGCGATGGCGACCGGGTGGTGACGGACGTGAAGGAGCGCGAGCGGCTGCTCTACATGATGGCGTCCATCGCCGCCGCGGACGGCGAGGTCTCCAACGCCGAGCGCCGCCTGCTCAAGCTGTGCGCGGAGCGCTGGAGCGTGTCGTGGGCCAACGTGGAGATGGCCCTCAACGCCGGGCCGCAGCTCTTCGAGCGCCTGGTCCCACGAGGCAGCCCGGAGGCGGAGGTGTTCCTGCGCCACATCGTGGAGATGGCCCTGGTGGACGGCCGCATCGACCGCAAGGAGCGGCGGATGCTTCAGATCGCCGCCCAGCACCTGGGCCTGGAGGAGCGGCTGCCGGCGCTCCTCGGGGACCACTGAGCGGAAGGCTTCAGGTCTGCGCGCGGCGGGAGGCCTTCTTGTCCCGCTCGCCGAGCGCGGCCTGGAGGTACTTCCCCGCGAGCTTCCGGCCGATGAGCTCCTGGGCGATCTCCCCGGCCTCGACCAGCTTGTCCAGGTCGATGCCGGTGTCCACGCCCATGCCGTGCAGCATGAACACCACGTCCTCCGACGCCAGGTTGCCCGCCGCGCCCGGCGCGTAGGGGCAGCCGCCCAGTCCGCCGATGCTCGCGTCGAACGTGGTGACGCCCGCGGACAGGCCCACGAGCGCGTTGGCCAGCGCGGTGCCTCGCGTGTCGTGCAGGTGCAGCGCCAGCGTGTCCACCGGCATGTGCTGGAGCAGCGCGGCCAGGATTTCTTCCGTCTGACGCGGCGTGCCCACGCCAATCGTGTCGCCCAGGCTCAGCTGGTAGATGCCCGCGTCCACCAGCTGACGGCAGATGTCCACCACGCGCTCCACCGGGACGTGGCCCTCGTAGGGGCAGCCCCACACGGTGGACAGGTAGCCGCGCACGCGCATGCCTGCCTTGCGGGCGGCGGCGGTGACTTCCTTCGCGCCGGCCAGCGCCTCCGCGATGGTCTTGTTGATGTTCTTCTTGGAGTGGGCCTCCGACGCGGAGATGAACACCGCGGCCTCCTCCAGGCCCGCCGCCTGCGCGCGCTCCAGGCCCTTCAGGTTGGGCACCAGCGCGGAGAAGACGACGCCGGGGCGGCGGCCCACCAGCTTGAGCAGCTCTTCCGCGTCCGCCAGCTGGGGGATCCACTTGGGTGACACGAACGACGTCACCTCGATGCGCTTCTCCCCCGCGGCGACCAGGGCGTTGATGAGGCGCGCCTTGTCGCGGGTGGGCAGCGTGCGGAGCTCGTTCTGCAGGCCGTCGCGGGGGCCGACCTCGTACACGTCGACCCGGCGGGGCAGTTGCCCCAGCAGGCCGACCCGCGTTCGCGATGTCTCTTTCGGATCCACTGGACGTGTCCCGGGTACCGTCAAAGGCGCCCGGCTCCCACGATGAGGTCGGTCGACTCGGGTGTCATCGGCCCGCAATCCAGGCCGCCGTGCACCCACTCCACCGAAAAGCCCGTGCTTTCCAACAGCCCCTTCAGTTCCGCAAGAGGATAGTAACGAAGCGAGTACGCCGCTCGCAGGACGCGACCGTCCGGCAACGTGAGCTGACGCTGCCCGACATCCCGGCCACGCGTCGCGTCGAAGCGGCTCTCCTCCTCCAGGAGACTCCCGTCCGATAACCGCTCGCGGAACGACGCGCCCGGACTTCCGGCCAGCCG
The DNA here is from genome assembly GCF_003668885.1 of Corallococcus sp. AB049A. Classification (NCBI taxonomy): domain Bacteria; kingdom Pseudomonadati; phylum Myxococcota; class Myxococcia; order Myxococcales; family Myxococcaceae; genus Corallococcus; species Corallococcus sp. AB049A. The sequence continues at coordinate 13,931 of NZ_RAWL01000117.1, forward strand.
CTCGTAGGGGACCGTCTGGAACACCAGCCGTCCGCCGGGCTTGAGCGCCCGTGACACCTCGCGCAGCACCTGGACGTGCTCCGCGTCCGTGAAGGCGAAGAGTGTTGAGTACCAGGCGTAGGCGCCCCCCAGGGACGCGTCCTGGAAGGGCAGCGCCCGCAGGTCACCCCGCACCGCGGGGAAGCCGGGGCGGCGCAGGCGCAGGGACAGCGCGTCCAGCTCCAGGCCCACCACCCGTCCGGCGAGCGCGCCTCCGGTGTTGAGCCGCGCCGCGTGCCGGCCGTGGCCGCAGCCCAGGTCCGCCACCGGCCCCTCCACGTCCGCGAACGCCCGGGACAGGTACTCCGCTTCCCGGGCCGTCACCGCCTCGGAGAGGTACGGCAGCGTGCTGCGCAGGTACAGCTCTCCGAAGAAGTCGTCGCCCACGGCTTGAGTGGGCCCGTCAGCGCTTGAGGGCGGGCAGCCTCTCGCGCAGCCGGCGCACGGCCTCGTCCAGCACCCCTTCCGTCTTGCAGAAGGCGAAGCGCGCGAAGCGCTGGCCCAGGTGCCGGTGCTCGGGGCCGTAGAAGACGCTGGGCGGGATGCCCGCGACGCCCACCTCCGTCACCAGGTGCCGGCAGAACGCCACGTCGTCCGCGAAGCCGTAGCCGGCGATGTCCGCGAGGATGAAGTAGCTGCCCTCCGGTGAGAAGGCCTGGAGCCCCGCCGCGCGCAGGCCCGTGAGCAGCCGCTCGCGCTTGGCGGTGTAGAGCGCCGTCAGCTCCTGGAAGTAGCTGTCCGGCAGCCGCAGCGCCACGGCCATGGCCGCCTGGAACGGCGACGCGGTGGCGAAGGTGACGAACTGGTGCGCGCGCTGCACGGCGTCCCGCAGCGGCGGCGGCGCGATGATCCAGCCGATCTTCCACCCCGTCAGGCTGAAGGACTTGCCCGCGCTGCTCACCGTCACCGTGCGGTCCGCGAGCACCGGAACCGTGGCGGCGCGGAGGTGCTTCGCGGGCGCGAAGACGATGTGCTCGTAGACTTCGTCCGCCAGCACCTTCACGTCGTGCTCGGCGCAGAGGTTGCCCAGGAACTCCAGCTCCTCGCGGGTGAAGACCTTGCCCGTGGGGTTGTGCGGCGAGTTGAGGATGAGCAGCCGCGTCTTCGGTCCGAAGGCGGCGCGCACCTCCTCCCGGTCGAACCACCACGTCGTGTGCGAGGCGTCCGGCGGCCGCAGCGGCACGTAGCGCGGCGTGGCGCCCACGAAGGCGATGTTGGCGTCGTACGAGTCGTAGAACGGCTCGAAGGCGACCACCTCGTCGCCCGGATCCACCAGGCCGAGGATGACGTCGAGGATGGCCTCCGTCGCGCCGCTGGTGACGGTGACCATGGTGTCCGGATCCACGGCGTGGCCGTAGAAGCGCTGCGCGTGCTCCGCGATGGCGTTGCGCAGGTCCTTGGCGCCCACGCCGGGGGCGTACTGGTTGACGCCGCCCTGGATGGCCTTCCACGCGGCTTCCTTGACGGCGTCCGGCCCGTCGAAGTCCGGGAAGCCCTGCCCCAGGTTCACGGCCTGGTGCTTCAGCGCGAGCGCGCTGAACTCGGAGAAGACGGTGGTGCCGAAGCGGGAGACGCGCTGCGCGAGCACGGGCCGGGGGGACATGGGTCAGGCCTCTGAAAAGGCCAGCGCACGTCCACCCCGGACTCCGGGGCGACCGGCTGGCGGTTCAGGGCCGGACGATAGCGTCCGCGGGTACGGAACGCGCGCCCTGTTCCACCGCGCGCTGCCGGGCGGACCGGGACAGCGCCAGCGCCAGGCCCGTCACCACCATCACCAGGGGAACCGCGCAGATGAGGTCGATGGCGTAGTGGAACCGGCCCGCCAGGGTCGCGAAGATGAGCCCCATGCCCGGGAACAGCATCACCCAGAAGAAGCGCCGCGCGAACCGGAACGCGTAGAAGAGCACCACCAGCATCACCCCGGTGTGCCCGGACGGGAAGCAGTCCCGGGTGTACATCGGCGTGCGCATCATGGACTCGAGCAGCGGCGTGAGGATCCACCCCTGGGTGGCCGGGCTGTCGAACGACCCGATGAGGAAGTACCGGGGCCCCACCGCGGGCACCAGCGAGTAGGCCGCGTAGTTGAAGCCGAGCAGCAGGCCCAGACCCAGCAGGTACTCGTCGAAGGCGGGCGTGGACCCCCTGCCCCGGGCGTACAGGTAGACGCCCAAGAGCAGCGGCCACATGAAGTGCCCGTAGTAGCAGAGCATCAGCACGTCGTTGGCCCAGGGCGGAATCACGTGCGCCAGCGCCACCGCGGTCTGGAAGCCGAACAGCTTCTGATCCACCGCGATGAGCTGGGCGTCCTTCACCAGCGGGTTCACCCAGTCCACGATGGGACCCAGCCACCCGTGGGCCAGCGCCGACACCGGCAGGAGCCAGAAGTCCGCGATGATGGCCAGGAGCGTCTGACGCGGGAAGCGCGCCTCCAGGATGCGCATGAGCGGCAGGCCCAGCGCGAAGAAGAGGAAGAGCAGCGCGTTGCGGCCGGAGTGCGGCGCCCAGCGGGCCGGGCCCACGCACACCAGGGCGGCCACCGAGCAGGCCACCATGAGGACGAGGTCCACCTGCCGCAGGCGCACGAGCGCTTCGTTCGACGACGTCACGACGGGCCGCACGCGGCCTTCGCTGAATGACCAGATGCTCACGCCGATTTGCGCTCCCCCGGCGACTCGGCCGGCAGCTCGCCGGCCCCCCCGAGATTGAGGCTCCGCACCACCGCGCCCGTCTCCGGCGCCACCGCGGACCGCCGCCCCTTCCACCGCTCCAACAGCGCCAGCATCGCCGGGAAGAACACCGTCGTTCCCAGAAAGGTGCTCACGACCCCCAGTAGGGCAATCTGTCCGATGCTGCGCAAGCCCTGGTGGTTCGCCACGAGGAGCGCTCCGTAGCCCGCCGCGTTGGACAGGGTGGCCACCACCGCCGCGAAGCCGGTGCTGCGCACCACCCGGCCCAGCGACCCGGGGCCCTCCTCCTCGTACCGGTGGAACAGGTGCACCGAGTTGTCCACCGCGATGGCCAAGAGGTTGGGCAGCACCACCGCGTTGATGAAGTTCAGCTGGACGTCGAAGAGGTACATGCCGCCCGCCAGGCACGTCATGCCCAGGAACAGCGGGCCCGCCACCAGCAGCGCGCGCTTGAAGCTGCGCAGGCTGGCCAGGATGACCAGGAACACCACCGCCGCCGCCGCCCAGAGGATGAACGGCCCGTCCCCGCGCACCAGCGAGAAGATGCGCGCGGCGATGCGGTTGCTGTCCAGCACCGCCAGGTCCACGCCCTTCGCCTTCGCCCCGGCCACCACCTCATCCAGCTGCGCCGCCCAGCGGTGCAGGTCCTTCGTGTCGTAGTTGGACACGGACGGGAACAGCAGGAGGAACATCCCCTTGCCGTCCAGCGCCTCGAAGCGGCGGCGCGCCTCCACCGGCAGCTGATCCAGCCCGTAGGGCTTCGCGTCCACCATCTCCCGCAGGTCCTTCACGCGCGGATCTTCCTGGGCGGACTTCGGCAGTCCGTCCAGCAGCGCCCGGATGCGGCCCATCTCCGCCTCGTGGCCCGCCACGTCGGAGGGCACCAGGTCGCTCAACGACGCAGTGCGCAGGAACACGGAGTCCGCGCCGTTCTTCGCCTTCACCTGGGCGATGACGGCCTCCACCGTGCGCACCTCGTCCAGCGTGTCCACCGCGAGGATGGCCGGGTTGAGCGGCGCGCCAATCTGCTCGGTGATGTGGTCGTCCAGGCGCGACGCGGGCGAGTCACCCTTCAGGTTGCGCAGGTTGGTCTCGAAGCCCAGCCGGGGCGCGATGCCCACCGAGTACGCCGCGAAGCCCACCACCGACAGCGCCACCGCGACGATGACGCCCGTGGGCCAGCGCCGCCACTCCTTCGCGGGGGCCGGGGCCGGCACCGGGGCCGCGGCCTGCGCGGAGGCCGGGACAGCCGTGTCACGGCGGAAGGGGCGGATGCGCTCCGCGATGGCGAGCAGCGACGGGCCCAGCGCGTACGCGGACAGCACCGCCATCAGCACGCCCACGCCCGCGAGCAGGCCGAACTGCTGGAAGGCGTGGAACTGCGCCAGCACCAGCACGAAGAACGCCGCCGCGTTGGTGAAGGCGGACGTGAGCGCCCCGCTGAAGGTGCCGCGCACCGCCGCCGTCAGCGCGTCCTTCACGCCGAGCTGCTCGCGCTCCTCCCAGTAGCGCATGGCCAGGTGGACGCCGTACTCGATGCCCAGGCCGATGAGGATGGCGACGAGGAAGCCCGTCACGATGTTGAGGTGGCCGATGGCGCCCTGCGCGAACGCGAACGTCAGCACCAGGCCCACCATCACCGGCACGCCCACCACCGCCAGCGCGGAGATGCGCCGGGTGGCCAGCAGGATGAGGCCTACCGCGATGAGCGCGGACAGCATGCCCGCGTTGGACAGGTCGCGGCGCATCACCGCGTCCTCTTCGATGCGGTTCTGGAAGTTGCCCGTCGCCTCCAGCGTCACGCCCGGGTACTTCTCCGCCGCCAGCTTCCGGCCGGTGTCGAACACCGACGCCACGAACTCGCGCGCGAACGCCAGGTCCCCCGCCGTCCCCGACGGCTTGATCATCAGGTAGACCTCGGTGCCCTCCTTGTTCGCCAGCGTCTCCGGCAGCGCCGTCGTGTCCGGGGTGTGCTTCTTCGCGATCTCCTCGAAGGTGGGCGGCGCCGCCTCCGTCTCCAGGTCCACGAAGAGGGGGCTCGCGCGCTCGCGCTCGTAGCGGACGCGGGCCTCCAGGTCCTGACGCAGGGAGGCGACCTCCGCCGTGGGCAGGAGCAGCAGGCCGTGGCGGCGGAAGAAGGCCACGTCATAGTGGTGCTCCACGTAGCGGACCGTGGGCAGGGCCTCCAGGCGCTTCTGGAACTCCGTGGCGTAGGCCTTGAGGGCCTCCGGGGCGGTGCCCTTGGCCATGATGACCAGGTAGCCGTCCCCACCCGCCTTCTCTGACACGCGTGTCAGATCGCGAACCTCGGGGGCACCCTCCGGGAGGAGCTCCACGAAGGAGCCGCGGAACTCCAGCCGGGAGGCGAAGAAGCCCGCCGCGGCCGTCACCAGCGCGACGGCGAGCAGCACCTGCCAGGGGCGCGACATCGCTGCCTGGATGAAGCCCTCGAACCACCGCTGCCGTCGTGCTTGGGACACCGTCTGCTCCTCTGACATCGGCCGACACAGCAATAAGCCGGCCATGATCCAGGCCCCCGGAACAGACGGCCCCTTGCGACCCATTCCCCATGTGAACCCATGTGCGCCCTGGGTGCTGGAGCATCCACTGGCGAACGCAGGTCCGGGCGCGGGGCGTGCCACCAATGCGGCATGACTGTCAAGGCGCGCCCTGACACGGATGTCCCACACCGGCTGCGATGGAACCGTCCCCGCCTTGACAGTGCGGATTTCCCTCTTTATTGACCCCCTCGCGTCGTACCCCCTGGGTGTTCACGCGGCCGGGCCCATCCGAACCTGGAACGCGCCCTGCACATGGAAAGCGGCTCGGATCACACCCCCGACGCGTAAGAAAGACCACCATGAGCGACGTGTTCGACAAGTGCCGTACCTGGAAGGACTACCGCATCGCCAAGGCCACCGGCCTGTACCCGTACTTCCGGGCCATCGAGGCGTCGCACGGCGCCACGGAGGTGGAGATCGAGGGGCGGCGGGTCATCATGGTGGGCTCGAACAACTACCTGGGCCTGTCCGCGGATCCGCGCGTGAAGGAAGCGGCCATCAAGGCCACGGAGAAGTTCGGCACCACGTGCTCCGGCTCGCGCCTGCTCAACGGCACGCTGGCGCTCCATGAGGAGCTGGAGGCGCGGCTGGCGAAGTTCCTCAACCGCGAGGCGGCCATCGTCATCTCCACCGGGTTCCAGACGAACCTGGCGCTGGCGTCCATCCTGGGCCGTCACGACATCGTGTTCAGCGACCGCGCGAACCACGCGTCGCTGGTGGACGGCGTGCGCCTGTCCTTCGCGACGGAGCGCAAGTTCCGCCACAACGACATGGATCACCTGGAGCAGCTGCTGGCCGCTGCGGAGCCGGGCGCCGGGAAGATCATCGTCACGGACGGCGTGTTCTCCATGGAGGGCGACGTCTGCAACCTGCCCCGCATCGTGGAGCTGTCCAAGCAGTACAACGCCCGCGTGATGACGGATGACGCCCACGCCATGGGCGTGCTGGGCGAGCTGGGCCGGGGCACCTCCGAGTACTTCGGCCTGGAGAAGGACGTGGACCTGGTGATGGGCACGTTCTCCAAGAGCTTCGCGTCGCTGGGCGGCGTGCTGGCCGGGCCCTTCGAGGTCATCAACTACATCCGCCACAAGGCGCGCTCCGTCATCTTCTCCGCGTCCATGACGCCCGCGTCCATCGCGGCGGCGCTCAAGGCCACGGAGATCATCGAGGCGGAGCCGCAGCGCCGCGCGCGGCTGCTGGACATCGCGGAGAAGATGCACAACGGCTTCCGCGCCATGGGCTTCGACACGGGCGTGTCGGTGACGCCGGTGGTGCCGGTGCACATTGGCGACCAGGTGAAGTGCTTCCGCTTCTGGCGCGCGCTGCACGAGGCGGGCGTGTTCGCCAACCCCGTCATTCCGCCGGCGGTGGAGGCGGGCCACGCGCTGATCCGCACCAGCTACATGGCCACGCACACGGACGCGCAGCTGGACCAGGTGCTGGACACGTTCGAGAAGATCGGCCGCAAGCTCAACGTCATCCCGGAGACGCGCCCCACGGTGTACGAGCCGGTGAAGATCGCCCGGCCGGGCAGCGCGGTGCGCAGCAACAAGGCGAGCGAGACGTGGGCGGCGGGCAGCGCGGGCCTGCTCGCGGACAAGGGCTTCAGCCTGGATCAGCTGTCGAAGATGTCGTCGCGGGAGATGGCCGGGAAGTTCTTCGACGCGGTGGAGCAGCTGACCTGGCGCGCGGCGAACCTGCAGCCGGACGACCTGCGGCGGCTGGGCGGCGCGCCCAAGAAGCTGTGGGAGAAGCGCAGCGAGCTGGGGGGCGTGCTCCTGGAGAAGGGCGCCCAGCTGTTCATGCGCAACGGCAGCGACGGTTCCGACGGCAACCAGGCCGAAAGGAACTGAGC
>NZ_RAWL01001169.1:0-432 GCF_003668885.1 Corallococcus sp. AB049A
GTACAAGATGGGTTCCATCGCCTCTTCCATGGCCACCTTCCGCCGTTGCATCAAGAACTTCGGTGACAAGAGCGATGTCTACAACTACTACGGCGAGTTGCTCCTCGACCAGCAGAAGTACCAAGAGGCGGTTGAGAAGTTCGAGACTGCCGTTGAGATGGAGAAGAAGATTGTTGGCGAGCAGGGCGGCGGAATGAACGTCCTCCCTCTTATCAACAAGGCACTTGCGCTCTTCCAGTGGAAGCAGGACTTCTCTGCCGCTGAGGACCTGTGTCAGAAGGCTCTCATTAGTAAGTTCGATTACTCAGACCACCAGAGTCTCAATTCACTAACAATTCTGCAGTCGACCCCGAATGCGACATCGCTGTCGCTACCATGGCTCAGCTCCTCCTGCAACAGGGCAAGGTCACCGACGCCCTCAAGTACTTCGAG
>NZ_RAWL01001170.1:0-432 GCF_003668885.1 Corallococcus sp. AB049A
GCGTCTTACTCCTGCTTCTGACACTGCTTATAAGGTACTCACAGTCTACCTGAGTCGTGAGAGGACGAAGTTGGTCGAAAGCCAAGGACCGCTCTAGATGATTTCACACACTTTCGACTTTTTTTCATTACATCGTTCAAATCGAACACTCAAAGAGGAAAGTAGTTCAGCCTCCTCGAGCTAAACTTGATCGTTCTCAAAGCTCAGAGTATGGTCAATGACTTCACGCTCGAATCAGAAGGAGAGATCTCCTTCGACTAAGGAAGACGAATCGACGAAGACAAACGAAAACTTTCCCATTCTTTCGCAACTCCTTTCCTCCTTCATCCCCCGACTCTCCTCGGGAATTCTGCTCCGTCGAATAGGTGAAGAAGCCAATGTGTATTACTGCGTGGTTGGTAAAGTACTCCATCCTTTCCTCCTATCCCAGAC
>NZ_RAWL01001171.1:0-432 GCF_003668885.1 Corallococcus sp. AB049A
GCTCGGCCACAGGGTGCTGCTGGCCACCGTCCCGGCGCAGACGGAACCGTTGCCACCTTTGCGGCTGATCGCGCAGGTGCATCGATTGGCGGAAAAGGCCGGCTTGAGGGTCATTCTCGTGCTCTCCGGCGTTTCGCCCTACATTCGCTCCAAGCTCATCGAGTCTCGGGTGGATTTCGTTGTGCCTGGTAGCCAACTGTTCGCTCCGAGCTTCCTGATGAGCTTACGCGAGCGCGATTCGTCTCCAAGGGTGCTCACATCCGCTGGGGAGCGGTTGAGCCATCCGGCACAAGCGGTTCTGATCGCGGCCCTGTTGCGGCCCGACTTGGAGGAGCGCGGCATCCCTGGCAGCGTCCCGTGGGTGCCGCTCGACCTGGCGCGCGAGGCAGGCTACTCACGCATGACTGCCTCGCGCGCCAGGTCGAGCGGCAC
>NZ_RAWL01001172.1:0-432 GCF_003668885.1 Corallococcus sp. AB049A
GAGTACCAGCATTGCCTGTCGCCAGCGCAACGGGCTGGATGCGCGCGATTTCGAGGATGTTTACTGGAGCCGCTGGTTCTACCCGGTGAACGTGCTGGCGCTGTGCCTGGCCGCGGTGCCGTTCGCGTTCGGGTCGCTGCGTAGCGGCGGCATGGGCAAGCGCCTGTTCCTGGGCATCCTGTTTGCACTGGGCTTCTGGCTGCTGCAGCTGTTCTTCGGCCGCATGGCCGGTGCGCTGAAGTTCGATTACCGCATTGCCTATGCGCTGCCGCCGATCGTCATGCTGGCCGTGTCCGGACTGTTGTTCCGGCGCAAGTCGGGCTGATTCTGGTAGCGCGGGGCCATGCCCGGCGCTACCGGGGCAATCCACCGCTTCGGCATCCGTGCCACGACCACCAGCATCCCGGCCCAGCGTGCTGGATTCTGTAGAGC
>NZ_RAWL01001173.1:0-431 GCF_003668885.1 Corallococcus sp. AB049A
GTACCGACCTGGGCGATCGCCTTGTCGTCGGCGGTCGGCTTGGAGATGTTCTTCAGCTCGGCGACGGCGGCCGAGACGGCCTTGTCGATACCGCGCTTGAGGTCCATCGGGTTCATGCCGGCGGCAACGGCCTTGGCGCCTTCGCGGATCAGGGCCTGGGCCAGCACGGTGGCGGTGGTGGTGCCGTCGCCGGCATCGTCGTTGGTGCGCGAAGCAACTTCCTTCACCATCTGCGCGCCCATGTTCTCGAACTTGTCAGCCAGTTCGATCTCCTTGGCGACGGAGACGCCGTCCTTGGTGATGGTCGGCGCGCCGAAGCTCTTTTCCAGCACGACGTTGCGGCCCTTCGGGCCCAGGGTGGCCTTGACGGCATTGGCGAGAACGTTGACGCCGCGCACCATGCGCGAACGGGCGTCTTCACCGAAACGAAT
>NZ_RAWL01001174.1:0-431 GCF_003668885.1 Corallococcus sp. AB049A
ATTTGAACCGCTTTGTAATGACAAATGAAAGTGATCACATAATTTTTCTGTTTTTAAAGATCTTTCCATAAATTCATCTGTTATAATTATCGGTTCAACTGAAGAAAGTCTGATTCTTTTAATTCCATCAATCTCTGCAATATTTTCAATTAAATCAATTAATCTCATATCACCCATATCCATTCCAAAGGATCCAATGTGAATTCCAGTTAACACAATTTCTTTAAAACCATTGTCAGCAAGAATCCTAGCTTCTCTCACTGCATCGTCTATCTCTCTTGACCTAATTGGGCCTCTTGCAAATGGTATTATGCAATAAGTGCAGAATCTGTTACACCCGTCTTGCACTTTCATGTAAGCTCTAGTTCTATTGTTGTTATCAAAGTTCGTAGTATTTGCAAATTCACGTACATCTTTTAAATCTTTTACAA
>NZ_RAWL01001175.1:0-431 GCF_003668885.1 Corallococcus sp. AB049A
CAATGAATGGTTGTCGTTGCGCGTAATTGTACGACACAATGAAGCGTTGACAACTTTACGATAGCAGTCAGTGGATTCGTGCTCGGCGCTTTAGCCGCCAGGTTGTCGCCATTGGAGCGTTAGTCTCCATCAACGATCGAAACAGGAAAATTCAATGCTCAAAAAATTGGCACCGTTGGCTCTGGCGCTCCTCGCGCCCATCTCGGCACAGGCATGTCGGTATATGGTCCAAGTCTATGGCGAGGGCGATTCATCATGGTTTAGGGAAGTCGTGACGGAGGAGTTTTGCCACAGGTATCCGCACGGCAAATACGAGATTGTGGTCTTCAACAACCAGTTTTCATTCCCAGAACAGGCCGTCACGACAGCAATCGCATACGTGTCGCCAGTGATGAAGAACTCTGACGCGACTAGACCTGTCACCACGCGAT
>NZ_RAWL01001176.1:0-431 GCF_003668885.1 Corallococcus sp. AB049A
CTCATCCGCGCTAAAGGCGGTACGCAACTTACATCATCAACAATGGAATGAAGCTGTCCGAGCACACTGCTCGCCCGTGATTCGGCAGCTCGACGACACCAAACTAGGAGTTGTCGTCGAATTTTTGTCGATTTGCAATGAGGCGTGGAGTCTCGTAGAAGCTGACGTCTCACAGCGGGTATTAAGCTTCATCAGAGAACTTCCCTCTGATAAGTTCGACGTCATTGAGAACGCCCTGTCCTTCGATGCCTTTGCCAAAGAAGCAAAGAAGCGAATTGCGAGATCGACCGTCGACGAGATCGAGAACGTCTTTTGGTTTGACATACCTGCTTCAGTGGCCGATCGCCTCATTGACATCTACCTGCGATCCCGGTCTTTTTCAGAGGCAAATAAAACTGGTCGATTACTTACAGTATATGCATCTGAGCTCT
>NZ_RAWL01001177.1:0-431 GCF_003668885.1 Corallococcus sp. AB049A
GTCGCTGTGCCCGCTGGTGCAGTCGCTGGCCGACACCCATGACGCGCTGGAAGTGCGCTACCAAGGCCAACCGCTGCGGCTGCTGGAGCGCAGCGAGAGCGTTCGGGTGGAGCACGGCGATGGCTCGGGCCTGCAGGTGTCGGCCGGGCCGGATGAGCGGCCGCGTGGGAATGCGGTGGCGCCTTCCCGATAGCTGCGCGGCGCTGCTGTAGAGCCGAGCCCATGCTCGGCTCCCTTTCGGCACATCATCCAGAGGCAGCCGAGCGTGGGCTCGGCTCTACAGTAAACCGCCCTCACGCCCGGTGCGGGGTACCCAGGTACTCGGCGCTCTGCATCTCGATCAGGCGCGAGGCGGTGCGTTCGAACGCGCCCTGCAGGCGCTGGCCGGTGTACAGCTCGATCGGCGAGGTGCTGGCGGTGCAGACCAGGTT
>NZ_RAWL01000118.1:0-21072 GCF_003668885.1 Corallococcus sp. AB049A
GGCCCAGGTCGCGCCCCGCGCGCCGGTCCAACGACATGCCGAGCGACGTCAGGGGCTGCTTTTCAAGGTACAGGAAGTCGAGGCTGACCAGCAGCACGCCCAGGAAGCCGAAGAAGGAGTGCGGCAGGAACGGCTTCACGGCGTCTGGCAGCAGCGTCCAGACCCACATCAGGATGCCCGCCATGATGGCGGAGGTCACGACGAAGCCCAGGCCCTTCCACCCGTTGCGCAGGTGTCCTTCGCCATCCCGGAACACGGCCTTCATGCGGTTCGACCTCTCAGCGTGGTTGCATGCCCTGCCTACAACCAACGCACGGCGCTGGGAAGGATTGCCCCGGTTCGACACGGCGTGGCACAACCCGTCCCATGAGCACAGGTCCGAGGACGATTCTCCGGGGAGACCTGTACTGGTGTGAGCCGGACGAGGCGCGGGGCTCGGTGCCCCCCATTGCCCACCCCTACCTCGTCATCCAGGACGACGTCTTCAACCGCTCCCGCATCCACACCGTCGTCGTCTGCGCCCTCACTTCCAACCTGAAGAAGGCGGGCGAGCCCGGCAACGTGCTGCTCGACGAAGGCGAGGGCCAGCTGGCGAAGCGGAGCGTGGTGGTCGTGTCCCAGGTGTCCTCGGTGGAGAAGGCGCGGCTCGGAGAGCGCATCGGGGCGCTCTCCGAGACACGGGTCGAACAGGTCCTCGCGGGCCTGCGCTTCCAGCAGGCGTCCTTCTTCAGGGACTGAGCCGTCTCACGGCGGCAAAACGGGATTGCCCCAGGCCCCCGTGCGGCCCGTCGTCGCGGAGCTGCTGGCGCGGCTGCGCGACGCTTCCTGGACTCAGGCGGGGCGGGCGCTGGCCACGGAGTCCAGCTCCTTGAGCGCGTCGTCCGGCAGCTGGAGCGCGCCCGCGGCCAGGTTCTCCTTCAGGTGCGCGACGGACGACGTGCCAGGGATGAGGAGCACGTTGGGCGAGCGGCGCAGCAGCCACGCGAGCGCCGTCTGCATGGGCGTCGCCTTCAGCCGGGCCGCGACGGCGGACAGCGTGGAGGACTGCAGCGGGCTGAAGCCTCCCAGCGGGAAGAAGGGCACGTACGCGATGCCGTCGCGGGCGAGCGAGTCGATGAGCGCGTCGTCCTGCCTGTGCGCCAGGTTGTAGTGGTTCTGCACGCAGACGATGTCCGCGATGCGGCGTCCCTCCGCGACCTGCGTGGCGGTGACGTTGCTCAGTCCGATGTGGCGCACCAGGCCCTGGCGCTGCAACTCGGCCAGGACGGTGAGGGGCGCTTCGATGGAGCCCTCCGCGGGGCCGTGCGTGTCGAACATGATTCGCAGGTTGACCACGTCCAGCACGTCCAGCCCCAGGTTGCGCAGGTTGTCGTGCACGGCCTGGGTCAGCTCTTCCTTCGAGTAGGCCGGGAGCCAGGAGCCGTCATTGCCGCGCCGGGCGCCAATCTTGGTGACGATGACGAGGCCGGCGGGGTAGGGCGAGAGCGCTTCGCGGATGAGCTGGTTGGTGACGTGCGGGCCGTAGAAGTCACTGGTGTCGATGTGGTCCACGCCCTGGGCCACGGCCTCGCGCAGGACGGCCCGGGCCGCGTCCGGGTCCTTGGGCGGACCGAAGACACCGGGTCCCGCGAGCTGCATCGCCCCATAACCCAGGCGCTTCACGGGGCGGCCCCCGAGGGGGAAGGTGCTGGAGGAATCGATACCGGGCATGGTGCATCTCCTTTTTGGGATGCAGCATGCATAGCGAACGCGGGCTTTCGGGATAACGGGGCACGACCCGTACAGGTTGTGCGGAGCGGCGAACAGTGAAGGTCGACCTGGGTGACTTGAACGCCTTCGTGGTGGTGGCCAGGGCCCGCAGCTTCCGCGAGGGCGCGCGCCTGAGCGGGAGCAGCGCGTCGTCGCTGAGCGACGCCGTCCGCCGGCTGGAGGAGCGGCTGGGTGTCCGCCTGCTCAACCGCACGACGCGCAGCGTGGTCCCGACGGAGGCCGGCGAAGGACTGCTGGAGCGCCTGACGCCCGCGTTGACGGAGATGGAAGCCGCGCTCGACGTGGTGAACGGCTACCGCAACCGGCCCGCCGGGGTGCTGCGCCTCAACGTGCCCATCAGCGCGTCACGGTTGGTGCTGCCGCGCATCGTCCCGCCGTTCCTCGCGGCCTATCCAGACATCCACCTGGAGGTCATCACCGAGGACAGCTTCGTGGACATCCTCGCGGCCGGCTGCGACGCGGGCATCCGCTACGACGAGCGGCTGGAGCAGGACATGATCGCCGTGCCCATCGGGCCGCGCGTCCAGCGCAACGCCACGGCGGCGGCTCCCGCGTACCTGGAGCGGCATGGACGGCCGGAACACCCCCGGGACCTGCTGCGGCATGCCTGCCTGCGGGGGCGCTTCGCGAGCGGCGCGATGACGCTCTGGGAGTTCGAGCGCGACGGCGAGGTGGTGACCGTGGAGCCCACGGGGCCGCTCATCGTGCGCGCGGGAGGAGCCACGGACCTCGCCGTGGACGCCGCGCTCGCGGGCACCGGCATCGTGCACCTCTTCGAGGACTGGCTGCGTCCTCACCTGGAGGCCGGCGCCCTGGTACCCGTGCTCGAGCCCTGGTGGCAGCCATTTCCAGGGCCCTTCCTCTACTACCCGGGGCGGCGCCTGGTGCCGGCGCCGCTGCGGGCGTTCATCGACTTCATCAAGGCCCCGGAGGAGGCGCGCTGAGTCCGGCGCGCTCAGGGCTCGGACAGGCTCACGGTGAAGCCCTTGGGCACGTTGGAGTCGCCGAGCACGTACGCGGAGGCCTGAGCGGTCCACTCCACGTCGGCCGTTCCGGGGACGGTGTTGGCAGGCACCTCGAAGGCGACCTGCACCGTCCATTCGCAGCCGCTGTTCATGGAGCAGTCGGAACCCAGGCTCCCCACGCTCTTCACCGGCACGCTGACGCCGGGCTCCAGGACACCGGACTGGCTCCCCAGGTTGGACGCAGTGTCGAAGTGGGTGATCACCAGCCTGGGCTGCGCCGTCGCGGCCGGGTCGTTCGGCGTCCACTTCGCCTGGGCCTGGATGCGCAGCTCCCCCGCCACCGGCTTCGCTGGCTTCTCCTTCGCGCTGACCCGGACGACCATCGTGCGCGTGACCTTGGGGGCGTCCGCCGTCAGGCGGATGGGCGCGCCGGCGTGGACCGGAGACGCCACCTTGTCGGACCGGTTTCGCGACGTGGCCATCACACTGGCGCAGGCCAGCAGCAGCATCGCCCGAGACATCCAGGTACGGGCCGCGGCGGGGATCCGCTCGAAGCGGGAGGGATAGGCGGGACGCACAGCCAGCTCAATACCACACACCGCCGCATGGGCTTCCAGGACAGCGTCAGCGGACGAGGGAGTCGGGTAGAAGGGCCGCCATGAAGCCTCCTCGTGTCGTCATCGTGGGCGGTGGTCCCGCCGGAATGGTCCTCGCATATCAGCTCGTCACGAATGGCATTCCGGTGCGCGTCCTGGAGCGCCATCCGGACTTCGAACGAGAGTTCCGGGGAGAGCTCCTGCAAGCGCCGGTCGTCGAAGCGCTGAAGCGGGCAGGGCTCTTCGCCGCGCTGCTGGAGCGAGGGCAGGCCCTGCCGGACATCGAGCGGGTCATGTACGTGGGCAAGCGCCGTACGGTCCGCGTCCCCGGTCCCCGCGAACAGGGGGCCGTGGTGTCCCAGCCCGGGATGCTCGCGCTGCTCCACGAGCAGTGCCTGCGTCATCCCCACTACCGCATGGACTTCGGCACCACGGTACTCGACGCCGTGCGGGAAGAGGGGCGTGTCGTCGCGCTGAAGACCCGCCGCGACGGCGCGGAGGAGCGCGTCGACGGAGACCTCTTCATCGTGTGCAACGGGCGCAACAGCCACCTGCGCAAGTCCTGCGGCCTGGAGACCGAGCAGTTCGACACGACGGCCGATGCGCTCTGGCTGCGCTTCGACCTCTCCGACGTACCGGAGACGCTGCCCACGTCACTCCAGGTGCACATGTTCGGCAAGGGGCGGGTGGTTGTCTACCAACCCTCCACGCGGCACCGGCTGCACGTCGCCTTCAGCGAGCCGGGCGACCTCAACCGGCTGCGCAAGGACCTCCCGGAGCTGCGCCAGAGGCTGCTGCCCACCGTGCCGGACGCGCTCCGGCCCCACGTGGAGCGCAAGCTCGACGAGCACACGGAGTGGCAGGTGCTGCGCATCCTCGTGGACCGGGTGACGCGCTGGCATGCCCCGGGCGTGCTCTTCCTGGGAGACGCGGCGCACACCATGTCTCCGTCGGGCGGGCAGGGCTTGAACCTGGCAATCAAAGACACGTTCGTGGCCGCCAACCACCTGCTGGATGCCCTCCGGGAGGACCGGCCGCTGGACGCAGCGGTCTTCCAGCGCATCCAGGACGAACGCCAGCCCGAGGTCGACCGGGTGCAGGCGGGCCAGACGCGAGCAGGGCAGATGGTGCTCAAGCCGCTCGGAGTGCTGCACGTGATGTTCAGCATCCTGGGCGCGGTGATGGCCATCGCCGGCAAGAAGATGCAGGGCGCGGCCGGGCCCGCCCCCGAGCCGCGCTACCTCACACCGCTCGCTTGAACGCCTCCGCTCAGCCGCGGAGCCGGTCGGCCAGGTCCTGCGCCAGGCCGCACATGGTCAGCGTGGGGTTCCACGAGCCCGACGTGGGGAAGAGGGCTCCGCCCGTCACGTAGACGTTGTGGACGCCGTGCGGCCGGTAGTCGAGCCCCACCACCGACGTCGCCGGATCCCTGCCCATCCACAGCGGCGAGGCCTCGTGCACGATGATGTTCAGGCGGATGTTCTCGCGGCCCGGCCGCTCCGTCTGCCATTGGCCGCCGTCGCCGCTCGCGTCGTCCACCCAGTACTCGACCTCCGGGGCCGCCCCCGAGCACCCCGCGCGCCCCGCCATGACGTCGATGGCCTGATACGTCGCCTCATCCAGCACGTCCCACAGGTGGTGGTCCTGCTCTCCGGGCTGGAGCTGGAGGGTGATGTTGGTGGCCGGGTCCGTGCCGCCGTTCATGCGGATCCAGTTGTCCGGGTTCTGCTCACTGACCTCGCCCAGGGTCGCGCAGACGAACACGACGTAATCCTCGGAGCCCTTGAGCTGCGCCATCGACGCGACGGCCGCCGCGTCCGGGGCCTCGTGGGCGATGGTGCTCTCGTCGGACTCCGGGTTCGCGGAGGCGAAGGCGCTGGTCTGCACGTGGTACTGCAAGCCATTGGGGGCCTTGCCGTCCAGGTAGGTGGCGCCAATCTCCAGCGCGGACAGGTCCTTGAACGCGGACCGCTTCACGCGCGCCGTGATGTGGGACATGAAATGCCCCGTGTAACGCTTGCCGATGTTCGGCAGGGCCTCCTTGAAGGAGTTCATCAGGAGGGTCGCGGGCGGGATGGTCCCCATGGCCAGCACGACCTTCGCGGAGCTCACCGCCAGCGGGCCGCGGCTCGTCTCCAGCGCGGTGACGGTCCCCTGGCCGTCATGCACCAGCCGGTCGACGACGCAGTGGTCCACGATGGTGAGCGGCTGTCCCTTGCCCCGCGCCGCCAGCGCCTTCTGGGATTGCTGCAGGTCCAGCAGCGTGCCCACGGTGGAGTACTTGTAGAACTTGACGCCCTTCCAGGGCGTATGGCCCACGGCGATGGGCGCGGGGAACGCGTTCTGCGCCGAGGGCACGAAGCGCCGGAAGTTCTCCCGGAGGTTCACGTCGATTTGATGCTGGAGGCTGCCGTAGACGCCGTCGTGGACCCGGTCCATCGTGGTGACGTGCAGGAACGCCCGGGCGCGGTCCCAGAAGCCCGGCTGGAGCGTGACGTCGATCAGCTCCTGCGGCCAGTCGCGCATCAGGTCGGGGCCCGGCGCCGGGCACCAGGCGCTCCAGTAGGTGGAGCGGCCTCCCAGCACCGGGATGTAGCCCGCCTGGAAGAACTCCTGCTCCGTGGTGGCCATCCGCGACGTGCGCGTCCACGGGTAGGTGGTGGGCGGTGAGCCGGTCGCGGCCTGGAACGCGAGCGGCAGCATCTGGTAGTGCGTGGGCAGCCAGAAGCCGCCCCGCTCCAGCACCAGGATGCGCGCGCTCGGGTTGTGCTTCAGCGTCTGTTCGATGAAGGCGACACCGGTGGGCCCGGTGCCAATCACGATGAAGTCATACGCCGACGCCTGGATGTCCGCCCAGTCATTCGGGGAGGCGAAGAACGCCTGTCCGGCGATCTGATCCGCGCTGGCCTCCTGCGGGCCGGGGACGGGATAGCCCAGGGAGATGCCCTTCGGGATGTTGCGGGAGCCAGCGAAGAACTTCTTGTAATTGGCGGCCATGGGACCTCGTCACGCAAGCGGGGGCTTTGGGGTGCTTGCCTTTGGAGTTGCAGAAGCCGTGCCGCGAACGGTGCGGGGCAGGGGACCACCGCGAGCCGAGGACCTGCGTCGCATCAGGAAGCGTGGGCGTCTTCCCGGGACGCGCTGCCCATCGTCTCCATCCACGAGGCCTACCCGGGCCACTACGTGCGGTTCCTGTGGACCAATCGCATCCAGTCCAAGGTGCGCCGGCTGCTGGGCTCCGGCTCCTTCAGCGAGGGCTGGGGCCTGTACACGGAGCAGATGATGCTGGACGATGACGCCAATCATTGACGCGGAGGCCCTAAGGGATTGCCCGCATATGCCATTGGCGAAATGCCCCTCGGATGCGGGGAATCCACTAGGGCTTTCAATCAGCACTCAAGGTTGGCTTTTCGCGTCAAGTGGTAAAGAACAGAAAATTAAGACAGACCATTGACCGGGGGTGAAGTCTGGTTGTATCCAGATAGGGCTTCACCTCCGCCTTTCCCGGGGCGTTCGAGGAAACTGCTCAAGCCCCGCACATGAGGTGTCACAATGGTGACTGTCGAGCTGGATATCTTCTCGGGGCGTCCCAATCCGCGGTGGACTCTTTCGGAGCGCGAAGCGCGTCAGTTGACCGAGCGCATCCGTGCGGATCCATCGCAGCTGTTGCCGATGGATTCGGACACGGGCGGCCTGGGCTACCGTGGCTTCATCGTGCGTGCCGAGGACACCGGCATGGCGGATGACTGGAAGCGTCTGGGGTTGCCGTCCATGGTGCGCCTGGGTGGCGCGTTCCAGCCGGAGGCGGCGGAGAGCTCCCGCTTCCTGCTGCACACGGCGGAGAGCGCGCGCCTGGACCTCAAGGATCCGGGACCGGTGCTGGCCCAGGCGGAAGCCACCATCATCGACTCGCGCAACGTGCAGGGCCTCGTGACCATCTGCTACCCGAATGCCCAGACCTCCGACACCGACTTCTCGTTCTGGAACGGTGCGAGCTACCAGCCGTACAACAACTGCTACAACTTCGCGAGCAACTACCGCACCAACACCTTCGCCCAGCCGGGACGGGCGGCGGGGTCGATGTACACGAGCATCGACTGCTCGGCGGTGGGCTCGGCGGCGGTGCGCGACGGGTGGCTGACGGCGTGTCGGTCCGACGCGAACTACAACGTGTGTCTGGTCATCTGGCCGGGCTACGACTACCACTGGTACCGGCTGTGCCTGAACAACCACTGGTGCCACAAGCCGGGCGGCACGGCGGCGCGTAACTACGACAACTCGGGGTTGCTCATCACCAACCCGGAGACGTGCAACCGCGGCGGCTACACCATCTTCTGCGGCTACTACAACGGCTTCGGCCTCGTCGTGTCCTGAGGCTTTCCACCACTTTTCAAGCGAAGGAGCGTGTCATGTCGGGAGACTCGAACCGCCGTCACTTCCTCAAGGCGATGGGCCTGACCGCCGTCGCCGCCGTCGTCCCCGTGAGCCTGGGTGCCGCCTCCGTGGCGGGAGCGGCCCCCACCGCCGCCACGGGTGGCACGGGTGCGATGGAGCTGTGGTTGCTGGACACCGGCGCGGGCGTGCTGGACGCGGGGCTGTACGGCACCGCGCGCCAGGACCTCGTGGCGTCCATCCGGGCGCGGGGTGAGGCCCTGCCCTACTGAAGCAGCAGTCCACGCCGCCCCGGTGTCACCGCCGGGGCGGCGCTGTCGTGCGCTGGATTGAGCCGCCCTGGCTCTCCGCGAAGGGGTCTCGTTGAACACGGTGTCGAGCGCCCGCCAAAGGCAGCTGCTCCATCGTTTCCGGCCCTCGTCATTGCTTGTCGTGATGGATGTGAGTGTCTTGCACCCCAACGCTGTTGGCTGTTGATGGAGCACTTCATGAATCGAAGTGGTCTTTTCGTGTCGATGTGTCTGGGAGTCGCGCTGCTGGGTACGGGTTGTGGCGAGCCCGCCGCGGCCCAGGAGAAGGACTCGGTCGGCAGTCAGTCCCAGGAGATCATCTACTGCCCCATTGAGCCGTTGACGGGCGTCGCGCAGTGCCCGAATGACCCGGGTGACCCGGGGGACCCGCCGCCTCCCTCCGGTGACACCGGTCCGGGCATGAACCTGGCGACGTACCAGTACTACGCCGCCAACAACCAGACCCGCTGCGCGGGCGGCATCACGCAGTCGGAGTGCATCACGGAGCTGACGTACGCGCTGAACAACCAGCTCATCACCGCGGCGGCCTACAACTGGGGCACCGCCAACGGCTACTACCCGGCGGTGGACCGCTACAACAAGATCGCCGCGGTCTGTAAGTGCGGCTGCTTCGAGGCGAACACCCAGGTCCTCGTCGAGGGCCGCGATGGCTTCGCCGAGTGGGTGTCCGCGAAGAACATCAGCCAGAGCACGAAGCTGGTGGCGCTGGATGAGAACACCACGCTGAGCGCGCCGGGCTTCATCAGCCAGTCCATCAAGGCGAAGACGGCCGGCGCCGAGCGGGCCGACCTCTTCGTCTTCGCGCTGGACAACGGCCGCGCGCTGAAGGTGACCCAGAACCACGGCATGCTCCTGGCCGACGGCCGCGTGGTGGAGGCCAAGACGCTCGGCGCCGGTGCCGAGTTCGTGGCCCTGGATGGCGCCACCGTCCGCGTCACGAGCATCTCCCGCGAGCCCACCATGCTCGACGTGTACAACTTCGAGGTGAACGCCGACGACAAGGCCGGCCACTTCGTCGCCGCCGAGGGCGTCCTCGTGGGCGACCTGGCCTGGCAGAACCAGCTCGCGCGCGAGCTGGGCTCCATCGCCGTGCGTCGCTAGCCGTTGCCTCTTCCCGCTTCCGGCGAAGCGCCGGAAGCGGGCCTTCCTCCCGGGAGCCTTCATGCGTCGTGGTAACCGTTGGCGTTCAGGACTGGTGGTGACGGCCGCGGTGGCCTTTGGCGCGAGCCTGCTCGTGGCCCTGTGGCCTGCCGGCGAAACCCAGGCACCGGCGCCCGCCGCGCCGAAGGCCCGGGTCATCGTGCCCGCCACCCTGGAGACCATGGAGGCGAGGGCCACCGCGCTGGCGCAGGAGCGCAAGAAGCAGATGCCTCAGCCGGAGGTTCCCCAGCAGGTGGGTGGGTTTCCTCGCGAAGAGGTCGTGGCCGTGCTCAACGCCTATCAGGACATGATGGCGGTGCAGGGGCTCTACAACCAGGGCGTGACCCGGAAGAAGCTCGTGGAGA
Organism: Corallococcus sp. AB049A; assembly: GCF_003668885.1. Taxonomy (NCBI): domain Bacteria; kingdom Pseudomonadati; phylum Myxococcota; class Myxococcia; order Myxococcales; family Myxococcaceae; genus Corallococcus; species Corallococcus sp. AB049A. The sequence continues at coordinate 9,540 of NZ_RAWL01000118.1, forward strand.
GCATCCTGGCCTCACCCCATGGCGCGGAGATCGCCGAGAAGACCCTGGCGGAGCCCTCCTTCGCCCAGGAGGCCTTTGGCGAGCTCCAGGCGGAGTCCCGCTACCTGGCCGTCACCGTGGTGACCGCGGCCGCGCGCAGGGGGGACGACCGGTACCTGACCCGCTCCGCGGAAGCCGTGGCCCGGGAGCTCACCGGCTCCCTGGCGCGGGACGGGAAGCTGTCGGAGGGCCGCTCCACGGACCTACACGACCTTGTGCACGCCTACATCGACGTGAAGGGGCTGGAGGCCTTCTCGTCTGGGAATCCCCAGTCCCTGCGGGCGGTGGGGCTCGCTGGCGACCAGCCAGAAGAAGTCAGACGTATCTACGATGAGGTCGTCTTCATGCGCTTGAAGGCCGAATTTGGCCGGGAGCGCGCCTCCGAAATGACCGCCACCCTCATGCGTCCCTGAGGTTTCATGCATCCGCTTCGATGGTCGTTGCAGGCCGTGCTCCTGGGTTCGCTGTGCGCTTGCGGCGGGGACCCTGCCTCTCCGGTGATTCCCCCCGAGGATCCGCCCCTCAGCCAGCAGATGGACCCCGTCCTGGCGGATCAGATTGAAGCCGTCCGCCAGGCCGTCCTGGCGGACCGGTGCTTCCGCGAGCAGCCAGACGTCTCTGTCTGCAACTGGGGGGACTTCGCCTACAACCCCAGCCAGTTCGCGATGAGCCAGAACACGGGCGAAGCCATCCTCGTCATCGATGACTTCCCGACGCTGCCGCCGCGAGCCATCCGCTACAAGAACCGCATCAAGGGCTACTTCCGGGTGAACGGCCAGGGCCAGGTCGGGGCCGTGCCCTTCTCCTGGCGGGCCCCCGTCACGCTCTTCCAGGGCCTGAGCACGTTCGCGACCCCGGACTTCCATCCCGCGGAACAGCTGCGCGCGCTGAGGGAGCCGCTGGCGTCGACCTATGGCTTCTACGATGCCGGAAACAACGCCGGACATGGCAGCTATGTCCTGTCGTTGCTGGTGGAGGCCAATCCCCACCAGCCCCTGGTGCTGCTGGACACCTTGAGCTTCCACAACTTCGCGCTGGAGGACTTCTGTGACGCCTCCGGGTCGCAGGCCTCCCAGGACCGCCTGTGGGCGAAGGCCTCGACCGTCGCGTCGCAGCTGAGTGGCCTGATGTCGGCGCAGGGCGTGCGCTTCGTCAACCTGAGCGCGGGCATGACACTGGAGGCCGTGCGTCAGGAGTGGACAACGTTCTGCTCCGGGCCGCGTCCGGACGACAACGTGCTGCGCGGCAAGCTCAATGCCTACCGCCCCATCTACGACGTGCTCTTCCACACGCCCGGCGTCTTCGCGGCCCAGGCCGCGCTCAGCGCATCCAGCGCGCAGGACAACCCCTTCGACTTCCCGTCGGCGGACTTCCCCAACCGGTTGCTGGTGGGGTACTTCACGTCGCTCAATTCCGGCCTGGGGGCCGACGGCCGCGGACCGTATTCGCAGATTGCCGGTTGGCCCGAGCGGGCCAACGTCGACATCTACGTGAACACGGGTGTGTTGCCGTACCGGCCCTTCGACTACAACCGGACGCCGCTCTTGCAGGTGGATGGCTTCGGGGTGGACATCCAGCCCATCACCCGGGCCACGACGTCGTGGGTCGCACCGCTGGCGCTCTCCCGGTTCATCAACGCCCGGTACACGCACTTCAACGGCATCCCGATGTCGGACGCCCTGATTCCCCTGGTCATGCGCAGGATGCTGCCCGCCCTGTGCGACGACCTGCCGGGACGCTCGTGCATGTACCAGGACCCGCTCCTGTACGGGCAGGTGGAGGCGGTCCGGCTCAACTACCGCCCCCGGGAGTACGTGGCCCCTTGAGGCTCAAGGCGCGGGGGTGAACTTGAACTCCGCGATGACGACCTCCGCCTCCTGCCCGTTCTTGGGCGCACGTCCCTGGAAGAGCCAGAAGTTCATGTGGACGGGCAGGGGGTTCTGGGGAACGCGCTGGACGGAGTCCGGCGGATTGAAGAGCCAGCTGGCCATCTGGTTGACGTTGCCATCCTGGTGGCCATGCAGCGCCTGGAAGAAGACCTGGCTCGACGACCACTGGAAGCGGTGGGTGGAGTAGGTCCCCCCGAGGCTGATGGGGTAGGCCTGATGGGAGTAGGGGATGCCCGTCACGGCGGGGTACACGGCCCAGTTGCCCATCTGCGGCTGGCTGCCGCCCCACTTCGCGAACTCGATGTCGATTTCGTTCGTGGCGTCCGGGCCCACGTCGGGACGCGTGTAGTTGAACAGGCCCAGGACCACGTTGTCGTCGAAGAGGTCCGGCCGGCCAATCACCTTGAACTGGTAGGTGCCAAAGCCCAGCCGCTGCTGCGGCATGTAGACCTCCGCCGCCGTCCAGCGTCCGTTGCGCCAGGCAATCTTCAGGTGGAGGTAGCCATTCGCATCCACCCAGGCGTTGCGGTCATCCCAGGTGTTGGGCCCCGGGCCACCCTGACCGCCGCGGACCTCCCATTGATAGCCGGAGAAGGACACGCTCTTTGCTTCCGCGAGCGGAGCAAAGGCAATGCTGGACACGAACGCGATTCCCAGGATTTGTGCGCTGCGCATGGACAACCCCCATTTCGAGAAGCTTGAGATGGGATTGTGCCACCGTTGCGGCAGCCCCACAGCGCTCCCGGAGAGCCCCTGGCTGCCTGGGCGGTTCGGGGCCCCCGGGCCCAGGCGATTACTTCAGCTGGGTGACCTTGTTGTCCGTGCCGGTGCGGCTGATCTTCGGCTTCGACTTGCCGAGACCGCGCTTCCAGGTGACGGAGTTGGAGTTGCCCGTCACGGAGATGGCACCCGTGGCCTCCGCCTTCACGTTGTTGTCGGAGCCGTTCACGGTGATGCTCTTGCACTCGCCGGTCAGCGTCACGGTGTTGTCCGCGCCGGTGATCTCCACGGTGCTGCCCGGAGTGCACGCGTGGGTCGCGGTCTCGCCAGTGCCGGTGATGTCGATGTTGGCCGAGTCCTCCTGCGCGACGGCCGTCATCGGGCCGAAGGCACATGCCGCCATCATGAACACCGCCGTACCGAGCTTCCTGTTCATCCGTTGTCCCCCTTGGGAGTGGTGCGCGCCTGATGCCGCACGGCCCCATCTACGTGACGGACGGCGGAAGATTCAATCTCGGGATTCAGGTGGCTCCAGGGGAATGGCTCAGTCCTTCCCGAGGCCGTCCACCAGATAGAGCCGGGAGAGCGTCTCGAAGTAGCTGTACGCGTAGGCGCTCCCGTCCGCGGAGAGCGCCAGGGTCATGACCGAGATGAGCCCCGGCGGGGGGCCGCGCGCGGGGACCGTCAGGTGTGGCACGCTTTCGCCTGTCTTCACGTCGACCCGGTAGATCTGGACGGGAAGCGAGACACTGCGCAGGTAGAGGGCCGCGCCGCTCGCGTCCCAACCCACCACCCACTGTCTCGGGAACGTGCCCGGGACCACGCGCTGCGCGTCCCCCGTCGCGGAGAACAGGCGGAGGCTTCCCGATTCATCCACCGCCGCGAGCCAGGCTCCATCGGGGGAAATGGCCGTGTGGAAGCCGGTGCCCTCCGCCGTGACTGGCCGGGGGGCTCCGGCGCCCGGCTCGAACACCCACAAGCGGGCGGGACGCCCCTCCTGGCTCGCGCGCAGCAGCAACCGCTTTCCATCCGGAAACCAGCGCGCCGAAAGCACCGTGGCCACCGGAGCCAATGACACGCGGCGCGGCTCCCCCACGCCGGTGGGCAGCAGGAAGAACTCCATCCGCTCCCCATAACGCACGACCAGCGCCTGCTTGCCATCCGGGGACAGCGCTAGAGGATGCCCGTCTCCCAGCCGGACCGGAGGTGCGCCATGGGTGGTGCGCAGGTACGCGCCATAGGTGGGGCCTTCGATCTGGTTCTCCTCGGAGATGAGCAGCATCCCGCCATCGTGGGACAGGTCCGACAGGATCGAGGCGTCCGTCATCGTGAGATCCCGCTCCTCCCCCGCTCGGCCGAACACGAGCCCCGCCCGGATCACCTGGTGATCCACCAGGACGGTGCCGTCCTTCGAGATGTCGTGGAGCAGCATCCGCCCGGGGCCCCGATCCACGAGTCGCGTCGCGCCTCGCAGGTCGACCGCGAACAGCGCGGTGTCCGCACCGGTGCGGGCGGCGGTGAACCACACCTCGCTCCCATCCGGAGCCCACGCCAGTCCCCGGATGCACGCCCAGTCTCCGGAGAGCTCCCGGGGCGGCCCGTCCTTTTCCAGCACCCAGACCCCGCCCCGGTCGTCCTTCGGGTGCTCATGGAAGAGGAACGCGATTCGCGCGCCATCGGGGGACACCCGCGCGTGGCTGATCCACCCCTGCGACTCGAAGCGCACGGTGCCGGGCGGCCGCTCCAGCCGGAAGGTTTCGCCCACCCGGCGCACCACCGCCAGCGGTCCCTCGCCGCGCCCCCAGTCCGCCTCCAGCACACCGTCGAGCAGGGCTCGCGGCGCCCCTCCCGCCAGCGGCATCAGCCCGAGCGTGGCCGTGGGATGCTCCGGGTCGAAGAACCGGGGGGCGAGCAATACCGCCAGCTCTCCCCGGGACGACGCGGCGAGCACATTCGCGTTCAGTCCCAGGGGCTGCGACAGCGGACGCTCCGTGCGCGCGCTGTAGAGCCCTACGGGGCCTCCCTCCCACGCCGCGCCATAGAGAAACGTGTGTCCATCCGCGGAGAACCGCGCGCTCAGCACGGGGCCGCGCTGGAAGGTGGCCGGCCGGTACGTCGGGCCCGACGCCGGGACCTTCCACGGACGCCCGAACGCCAGGAGCCCACCCGCCACGCACAGCAGCGCGACCGCCAGGAGCGTGAACAGCGCCGGGCGCGGGAGGGCGCGCGGATGCACGGCCGGGGGCCCCTGACTTCCGGAGCGGGACGCGATGGACTCCAGGGCGAAGGCCAGGTCCTGCGCGGATTGGAACCGGTCACCGGGTGCCTTCGCCAGACAGCGGGCGAGGACCGCTCCCAGTTCACCTGGCAGCACGGGAGGCTCATCGCGGAGCGCGGCGCTCATGCGCTCCACCGGGTTGTCACCCCCGAAGGGGACCTGACCGCTCACGGCCTCATGGAGCACCGTGCCCAGCGAGAACACATCCGCGCGAGGATCCACGCTCTGCCCGCGGATCTGCTCGGGGGCCATGTAGCCCGCGGTGCCCATCACCGCGCCGCTCCGGGTCACCGCCGCGTCCTCGCCGCGCTCGGTGAGCCGCGCGAGTCCGAAGTCGAGGATGCGGGCACCGCCCTCCGTGCACAGGAAGATGTTCGCCGGCTTGAGGTCGCGGTGGATGACGCCGCGGGCATGCGCGGCCGCGAGCCCCTGTGCCAGCTGGATGCCCAGCCGCAGGACCTCCGCCAGGGGCAGCGGCCCGCGCATCAACCGCGTCCGCAGGGTGGTGCCCTCCAGCCACTCGGTGACGAGGTAGGGCGTGCCTTCCTGGTCTCCCACGTCGAACAAGGTCAGCAGATGCGGATGGGACAGCGCCCCCGCTGCGCGGGCCTCCTGGCGGAAGCGGGCCAGCCGCTCGGGGTCCTGGGCGAACCGCGCCGGGAGAACCTTCAGCGCCACGTCCCGTCCGAGCCGCCCATCGCGCGCCCGGTACACGTCGCCCATCGAGCCACTGCCGGCATGGCTGACGACGGTGTAGGGCCCCACCTGCTCCCCTGGAGCGAACAGGCGGGGCGGAGGCGCCGCTTCTTCCACCAGCCGTCCCTCCGCGTGCCATGTCGCCGTGACGGAGGCGAGCAGCGCCCCACAGGTGTCACAGCGTGAGAAGTGGGCCTCGGCCAGGGCCCGCTGCTCGGGAGGCAGGCGGTCCTCAACGAAGGCGAGAATCGTTTCCTCGGAAGGACAAGCAGACATGGCGGGGAGCAATTCTAGCCATGTTTGCATTCAAGGCAGAAGTGGCGGGACCGTCACCCGGTACGCGCGGAGGAGCAGGGAACGGGTCCCCTGCGCACCGGAATCCAAGTCAGGCTTCACCTCCAGCACCCACGCGAAGTCCTCGGAGAGCGCGGCGGCGACCAGTTCCTCGAATCCATTGTCGGGTCCCTCCTGGGCTCCCGCGTTCCCGCTGAGCGTCACCGTGGAGGCCTGGCCCGGCGTGCTCTCCACGACCACCAGACGCCGGGCTTCAATCCATTCCAGACCGTCTGGCTTTTCGAGCGCTGACGTCCGGGCGAGCATCACCGGCGCCTCCTCGGACTCCTCCGGCTGGGTGCCAATGGAGACCCGCGTGCCCGTGTCGCTCTTCTCGATGAAGAGGGTGAGCGAGGCTCCCCCAGCGGCGAGACGGACAAGGGTGTTCGTGATCAGATCCGTCGCGTACCTGTTGCCCGAGGCCTTGATGACAGAGACATCGTTGGCGAGTGTGCAAAGGGACATCCAAGGGCAGACGCACATGCGGGCCTCCTCGGGCGGCGTGGACGAGGGCCCGGAAACGTGGCCCTTCAACGCTCTGACACCGGCCAGGGAAACCCTTGCAGCGAAAGTCAGCGCCCTTTTTCCAATGAGGAGGCCATTCTCAATTGCTCACAAAACTGAGTGCCATGAGGAAAGGTGCGGGTCTGATGACCTACGGCTGGATGGCCTCCAGCTCCAACCGGAGTGCTTCGCGCTCTGCCGCCGAGAGGGGTAGGGCGCTGAGGTTCCGGTCCCGCTCCAGGGCGCCAGACGTGTCCCCCAGGGCCCTGGCCAGCTCGGCTCTGGCCGCGAGTGCCCGGGCCCGCTCCAGCGTCGTCCCGGCGCCGTCCTTCTTCAGCGCGGCGTCCAGGACCTTCGCGGCGGCGGCGTCATCGCCCTTGAAGTCGCGCAGGCGCCGGGCCGTCTTGAGTGCCTTGCCGAGGAGGGTGGTCGGAGCGTCCGCGTCGTCGCCGTAGCCCGAGGGCTCGTCCCGCCGGATGAACATGACGGAGTTGCCGGAGGGGTCGACGACGGTGAAGCGGGTCTGCCCCTTTCGCATGCGCGTCATGCGTGGGAGGCCCCGGACGGGAGTCCGGCCATAGGCCTGTCGCAGCGCGGCCAGGAATCGCGCGTGCAGTTCCTCCACCTCGTCCACGATGATCAGGCAGGTGCTGAAGGCCTTCAGCGGATCCAACCCCTTCAGGCCGAAGAAGTGGAGCTGGGCGCCACCCCGCCGCGTCGCCGCATAGGGGTTGGGCGCCCGCTGCTGGTACGTCACCTCGAAGCCCAGCAGGCCGTAGAACTCGAGCGTCGGCGCGAGCTCCACGCAGGGGAGCAGGGGAATGCTGGCGTCACCCTTCATGGGGGCGCGCCTCCACGCCCAGGTCCTTCTCCAGCCGCAGGCGCGCTTCACGGACGCCCTCGACCGCCGCTGCCAGGAGCGCCGGGGCGATGCTGGCGCCCAGTCGGTCCGCCCAGGCCGCATGCGCCTGTTCGACCTTGCGCAAGGCACGGCGCCCGGCGGCGGTGAGCGAGACGCACTTCGCCCGCTGATGATGCGGGTTGTCGACGTACTCCACGAACCCCTCCTTCGCGAGCGCGTCCGCGGTCTGCTGCACGCTCTGCCGCGCCAGTCCCATCGTGCGCGCGACCGCCGCCACCGTCGCGGGGCCATGGTCGATGACACCCAGCACCTGCCAGCGGGCGCTCGTCAGTCCCGCCGGAGCGCTCAGCCGGTCTCCGGCCTGGAGCAGCAGCCCATTCAGCTGGAACACCTCCAGCACCAGGGCGCTGAAGGTCTCCGCCTTCCGTGTGAGAGATGGCATGGACAGGAACCTGTCATTATGACAGGTTCCTGTCAAATGCTCCACTGACCCCGTTCGGGCGCATGCCCTGGGGGACAGGGTCACTGCACGCTGGCCAGCACTCCCGTATGGGACAGGCCCATTTCCCGACACATGGCGGTGCTCACTTCCAGGCCCTGACCTGCGCGTTCAGGCCCATGGACGCATCTCCCTTCGGCCGGCCCCCCTGCCGGCGGAGGAACCCCCGGATGCGACGCTTTCGTCCCTTGATCCCCTGCCTCGTCCTGCTTGGAACGAGCGCCCATGCCCAGATCGCGAACGGCCTGCGTGCCGAAATCGCCCGAGCCCTCCGCGTCGGTGCCGCGGACGCGGAGTTCGCCGCGCCCCTGCCCGAGAACCCGGACAACAACGACGAGGAGCGCTATCCCTCGCGCTTCGCCAGCTACAGCAAGGGCTTGCAGCACGACGCATTCGGCGACGTCGTCACGACCGAGTACGACAAGCTGCTCGCCTCGCTGATTGGAGGAGACCCGGCCGCCGGCCTCGAAACGCTCTTCCTGGGCGAGCGCAAGCTCGTGAATCCCCTGGCGGGCTTCTCCTATCTGCCCGTGGGGCCGGATCCGCACGCACTCGCCCTGCGGCCCGCGCCGCTGTTCACCAGCGCCGAGGTCTCCGGTGAGCTGGACGAGCTGTACTGGATGTCACTCGTCCGGGACGTGCCGTTCCAGGACTACACCTCCAGTCCGCCCGCGGTCCTGACCCAGGCCATCCAGCGCCTCAATCAACTCCGCGAGTACCGTGGTGCGAAGGAGGGCGGCGTCGTGACCGGCGCGTCGTTGTTCCGGGCCGACCTGCCGGGGAGCGCGAAGGGGCCCTTCATCTCGCAGTTCCTGCTGCTGGACGTGCCTTACGGCGCGCAGGTGATTCCCCAGCGCAATCTGACGCGGGTGCCCGGCGATGACCGGGTCTTCCGCTTCGACACGTGGCTGAGCATCCAGAACGGCGCGCTCCCCACCCAGCCTCCTGTCTACGACCCGGTCCGCCGGTATCTCCGGAACGGCCGCGACCTGGCGGAGTGGGTTCACCTGGACTATCCGGTGCAGTCCAGTCTCAACGCCGCGCTGCTGCTCACCCGGCTGGGCGACGTGGACGCGGACCCGAAGTCCTCGCCGCTTGTCTTTGATGAGCTGAATCCCTACCGGAACTACCGCAACCAGGAGCCCTTCGCGACGCTGGGAAACGGTGACGGGCTGGACGTGGTGAGCCGCATCGTGAATCCGGCGCTGCGCGCGCAGTGGTTCCAGAAGTGGCTCATCCACCGGCGCCTGCGTCCGGAGGAGTACGCGGGCCGCGTGCACAACACCGTGACGGGCGCACGCACGTACCCCGTTCCCCCGGAACTGCTGGCGTCACCGGTGCTGCCGCTGGTCCTGGCCCGCAACAACGCGCTCAACGGAGGCGCGGGCGGCACGTACCTCTTGAACCAGGCCTTCCCGGAGGGAAGCCCGGTCCATCCCGCCTATGCGTCCGGCCACTCCACGTACATCGGCGCGGGGGTGACGATGATCAAGGCCTTCTACAAGGACCTCCCCATCCCGAACCCGGTCGTCCCCAACGCGGATGGCACGGCGTTGGTGCCCTATACCGGCCCCACGCTCTACGCCTTCGACGAACTGGACAAGCTGGTCAGCAACGTCGGCGTGGCGCGGCTCTTCGCGGGAGTGCACTACCGCAGCGACCATGACCACGGCTCGCGCCTGGGCGAACTCCTGGCGCTGCGCACGTTGCAGGACCTGGCGCGCTACTACAACGAGCCCTTCGATGGCTTCCAGGTGCGCACCTTTGGAGGCAACACGCTCACCATCGACCGGGACACGCCCGTGCTGCCCAACTTCGTGAGCACGGTGGACCGTTTCACCCTGGTGAACCCGAGCTCCGGCAACGACCTGGCGCAGGTGGAAAACGGCGCGGTGTTGGATTTGAGCGACCTGGGCACGGCGCAGGTGGCCCTGAGGGCCACGACTTATGAGTCCCAGGTGGGCAGCGTGCGCTTCGAGATCGACGGCACCGTGTACGTCGACAACCAGGCGCCCTACGTGCTCCCCATCACGGCGACCGTCGGCACTCACGTGGTGACGGCGACCCCCTACAGCGAGCCCAACGGGCAGGGGCTCGGGGGCGTACCGCTCACGGTGCGCGTGACCGTGCAGCCCTAGACGGGCACGACGCGCAGTTTCTTCTCCGCTCCGCCGACGACCAGTGAACGGCCGTCGGACTTGTACGCGCGCCAGCGCGTCACGGCGCGCAGCCTGGATCCGCTGGGCTCCAGGTGTACTGGGAGTCCAGCGTCAGCTGCTGTTCCACCACCGGGCCCTTCATGCCGCGCGCGGTGAGAAGGAAGGCCTGCACCGGCGCGATGCCCGAGACCTCGGCGCGATAGATGAAACGGCAGCCCGCGATCCACGTGTCATCCGGGACCGGCGCGCGGGTCCCGTCGAGGCAGGGCTCCGGAAGGAAGCCCAGCTGGGCGGGGCTCTCCGAGTAGCGGTCCTTCTCCCCGAAGTACGCTTTCTGGGACGTGAAGAACCCCTTCAGGTTGCTGGCCCCCTCACACAGCGGGGCTGGCAGCGGCGTCCCCTCCGGCCTGCGCACGCCATGGCAGTCCTCGAGGACGAGCTCCGAGGGCCACACGCGCACGGGCTTCCCGTCCACGAACCCATGCGCCATCTCATACGTGAGCCCTTCGGCGAGCCCGCCCACGCCCACCGCGCGCACGTGGAAGGAGGTGTTGTCCGGCGGCGAGCCGGTCACCGAGACCGCGTAACGGAAGTGGCAACCCGCGAGCCACGTGGCATCCGGCGTGGGCACGCGGCTGCCATCCGTGCACGCCGCCGGGACGGGGAGCCGTGTGACGTCCGCCGTCCAGCGGTCCTTCTCCCCGAAGTACTCCTGCTGCCCCGCCAGCAGCCCGCTGAAGCCGAGGAGCGCCTCGCATCGCAGCCGCTCGCGCAGCTCCGCCCCGGTGCTGCTAGGCGAGGGCGTGACCTTCGCGGGCGCGCTCTCCTTGACCGGAGCCGCGGCGGGGACCCGCGCGGGAGGCGGCTGCTCCTGGCGCTCACAGCCGCCCAGCACCACCAACGCCGGAACGAGAAGGGGGATGCGGAATGAGCGGCTTCGCACTCAGGACTCCTCGGGTTCGCGCTTCAAGGCATCCATCATGGCGTTCCGGGCGCTTCCATGGCCATGAGGGATTGCCGGAAGCCCTCCCTATTCGGTCGCCGGGCCCGCGATGCCGATGGCGCCCGCGTTGCCGCGCATGAAGGCGTCCAGCTCCTCGGCCGTGACCTCGATGGGCGTGCGGCACGCGGACGCTGGATCGCAGACGATGAAGTTGCCCTCCGGCGTCATGCCCACCACCGCGACCAGATGCTCCTCGGCGCCGCCGCCTTGCTCCCAGGTGTCGCCCTTGAGCACCGGGGCGCCCTCCGGGTCCTGAGCGGACGGCTCGACGAAGTTCCCGGAGATGACCACCGACATGCCGGACTCGATGGCCGTCTTGATGCTCGCCGAGTTCGCGGCCACGTCCTCGCAGGTCCCGCCCGCGGCCGTCACCGCGTTCCTCACGTTCTTGAAGCCGGTGTAGAGCGAGTTCTCCTCCCCCAGCGCGTACACCGTCTCGCCCGCGTCGTTGGTCGTCACGCCGTCATTGCCGGTGTTGGTGCTGCCCCAGTAGCGCGCGGCCTGCACCTCGTCGCCGGCCGTGCCGCTGCTCGTGACGTCGGGGATGGGGG
>NZ_RAWL01001178.1:0-431 GCF_003668885.1 Corallococcus sp. AB049A
CTGCGAAGGCGTGCGCGCGCATCTGGTGGACAAGGATCACCGCCCTGGCTGGGCGCCCGCCACGCTCCCGCAGGTGCGGCCTGAGCGGGTGCGGCATTTTCTGACGTCGCCCTGGCGGGTGGAGCGGCATCCATTGGCGGGGCTTCGCTGAATCGTCATGTGACTGGAATGCCCCAAAAGCAACGGATGCGCCATTTGATGCGGTCCGCCGGGGGCAGTAAGTCCGTTCCGTGACAAATTTCTGTCATAACTTACGTGTAACTTACACGGGCGAGGAGAGGTCACCCCTCACGTTCTCATCGTACGCAGCGGCTTCCGCTGCGTTTTTTTTTGCTTTATGGGGCACATGCGTGTTGGCCGATCTGCAGATCGGATTGAAACCGCTTTGAAGTCGCCGCCTGCCAACCCGCATGGCAGCTAGGTTTTGGTAC
>NZ_RAWL01001179.1:0-431 GCF_003668885.1 Corallococcus sp. AB049A
CGGCGAGACCGAGCGCATGAGCGAGCGCCACCCGCGCGAGCTGGAACCGCTGACCGACAGCATCAACGCCTTCATCGAAAGCGAGCGCGAGAACCTCGAGCGCCAGCGCAACACCCTGGCCGACCTGGCGCACAGCCTGAAAACGCCGATTGCCGTGTTGCGCACGCAGATGGACAGTGGTGCCGGCGACGGCGCGCTGCGTGAGGAACTGGACGTGCAGCTGCAGCGCATGAACAACCTGGTTTCGTACCAGCTGGCACGCGCGGCCTCGTCGGGCCACAAGCTGTTCTCCGCGCCGCTGCCGATCGAGTCCAATGCCGAGGAAATCGTGCGTGGCCTGGAAAAGGTCTACGCTTCCAAGGGCGTGCTGTGCGAATTCGATATCGATCCGGCCGCACGCTTCCACGGCGAACCGGGCGACCTGCAGGAAC
>NZ_RAWL01001180.1:0-431 GCF_003668885.1 Corallococcus sp. AB049A
GGTTCGCCAAGCTATGCCTTTAATGCGGCAAGTGGCGTCATGCATTGCGGCCAGGCCGTGACCAAGGTGGTCGAGGGCAAGGAATACCATCCCGACATGAAGCTCGGCGAGCAGTAAGCAGTCATGGCCGCCCCGATCAGCGATCGGCGGCGGCCTCGTCGGCGCTTTCTTCAATCCGCTCCATGTCGTCATCAGACAGGCCGAAATGATGGCCAATCTCGTGGATGAGGACATGAGTGATGATATCACCCAGCGTTTCCTCGTTCTCGGCCCAGTAGTCTAGAATGGGACGTCGATAAAGCGTGATACGGTTTACCATCTCGCCCGTTTCCATGGTGAAACGTTCGGAGATGCCCCGGCCCTCGAAAAGCCCCAAGAGATCGAAAGGCGTTTCGAGCGCCATGTCTTCGAAGACATCGTCGGTCGGGAAA
>NZ_RAWL01001181.1:0-431 GCF_003668885.1 Corallococcus sp. AB049A
GGCCTATGCTGATTTCTTCAAGGCCAGCGAGCGGCCTTCGCTTTCCTCGATCTGCTTCAGCTGGGCGGCGCGGCGATCGTTCTCGTTCTTTTCCAGCGCAGCATCCATCGCTTCGCTGGCCTTGAAGAAATCAGCATAGGCCTGCATCAGCGGGGTATGCTGGCTGCGCATCCCTTCGCCACCATCGCGACGATAGTCCTCGCGGGTGAAGTACCCATCGGCACGCTCGATCAGGGTGTTCAGTGCCTGGAATGCCCGCTGGTACTGTCGCGCTGGTGCATCCAGCGGCGTGGCAGGGGTCTTTGCCAGCGCATCGGTCAGCGGCTGGCCGCAATGGTCGACCCGGTGCGACAACAGCTTGCCGGGTGAACGCGGCTGCGCTTCCTTGCCGGTCGGGCCGGCCTCGGGATCCTTCATCCAGCCCGTATAGG
>NZ_RAWL01001182.1:0-430 GCF_003668885.1 Corallococcus sp. AB049A
GCGTGGACCAGCTCGGCGAGGACGGCGCCAACGCCAACTACAACGCCATGGTGGAGCGCTTCGAGCGCCGCTTCGGGCGGTCGACCCGCAACGTCGTGGTCGCCCTCGCCTACGACACCGCCCGCGTCGCCATCCACGGCATCGGCAACGCAGCCATCCCCGAGCCCCGCTGGGTCAAGGAGGGCATGGAACGGATCCGCTGGATGCCGGCCACCAACGGCGGGCCCGGCACCTACATCCAGTTCGGTCCTCACGACCGCAAGGGTTACAAGGGCGACTTCCTGACCATCCGCGAGCTGCGCGGCGGCGAGCTGCACTTCGACGGCTACCACCGCCCGACGTGGCCGTCGAACTCGATGGCCGACGACTCGGCCACGGCGCCGACCGCGACGGCGAGCCCGACGGCGTCGTGAGCTCGAAGGTCTACATC
>NZ_RAWL01001183.1:0-430 GCF_003668885.1 Corallococcus sp. AB049A
CTTCATGGGTGTAGGCCGCGTACAGCAGGTAACCGCCGGTGGTGTGCAGCACGCCCTTGGGCTTGCCGGTGGAACCGGAGGTGTAGAGGATGAACAGCGGATCTTCCGCGTTCATGCGTTCCGGTTCGCAGGTGGACGGCTGGCTGTCCACCACATCGTGGAACCAGCGGTCGCGCGGGGCCTGCATGTCCACCGCGCCGCCGGTGTGGCGCACCACCAGCACGGTTTCAACCGTATTCGTGCCCGGCAGCTTCAGCGCGGCATCAACGTTGGCCTTCAGCGGAATCCTGCGGCCACCGCGCAGGCCCTCGTCGGCGGTGATGATCAGCTTGCTCTGGCAGTCGCTGACGCGGTCGGCGATCGAATTCGGCGCGAAGCCACCGAACACCACCGAGTGGATCGCACCGATGCGCGCACAGGCCAGCATGGC
>NZ_RAWL01001184.1:0-430 GCF_003668885.1 Corallococcus sp. AB049A
ACTGGACACCGTTCTTCCAGGCCTGGGAGCTGGCCGGCAAGTTTCCGGCCATCCTCACCGACGAGATCGTCGGCACCCAGGCCAGCGAGCTGTACCGCGATGCGCGCGCGATGCTCGAGCGCATCGTCGGCGAGAAGTGGCTGACGGCCAAGGCCGTGTTCGGCCTGTGGCCGGCCAACAGCATCGGCGACGACGTCCGCGTGCAGCACCCGCAGGGCGAAACCACCCTGCACTTCCTGCGCCAGCAGGTAGACAAGCCTGCCGAGCGCCCGGACTTCTGCCTGGCCGATTTCATCGCGCCCCTCGACAGTGGCAAGCAGGACTGGATCGGCGCGTTCGCAGTCACTGCCGGTATCGGCATCGACGCGCACGTCGCGCGCTTCGAGGCCGAGCATGACGACTACAACGCGATCCTGCTGAAAGCACTGGC
>NZ_RAWL01001185.1:0-430 GCF_003668885.1 Corallococcus sp. AB049A
ACTCTCACCTTCGTGGCTGCGAACCCCAGGACGCCAATGATATCCTCAAAGAGTTGTCGACAGGTCCGCTCCATAGTCTCGTCTTTGATCCGACCTGAAACATCAAGACACTTGCTGACTACTCGACGCAAAGTCTCGACGGCTTTCCATGTCTTGTTCGTCTTCATCTTCGACCTCGGCTCGTGATTCGAGGAGGTGGGGAGCTCATCAGGCAAGCACAACAGGTCCTGGTTGTGCCGCAGAGCATGTAAAACATCAGTGAAACTGGAAGAAGCTAGTGGTTGTTGCTCATCGGGGTTGACTGCGTAGTCTTCAAGGAAATTTGCTGCCCGGATGAAAAGGGCACAAATCCGGAGAACCTCATGTTGTCGATCGTCTGCCCCACTCGAAGCACCGAGCTTTCCATCTTGTGCATCGGACGATCCAGAAG
>NZ_RAWL01001186.1:0-430 GCF_003668885.1 Corallococcus sp. AB049A
ATTACCTGCAGCGCAATGGCGTGGCGGTGGGCGTGGCCGATCTGATGATGACCGTGCCCAATCGCAGCCTGCGCCTGCTGACGCCGGATGAGCTGCGCCAGTACGGCCTGGATGGCACCAACGCGGTGCAGGACGATCTGGAACGGATCAAGCAGATGCGCGCCTGCGGCGATGACTTCGTGCAGCGCAAGGACGCGTTCCTGATCGCCTTCGACCAGCAGTGCAAGCGCGACGGCGCCGACATGGAATCGATCAACAGCTGCGGCCAGGCCCTGAAGCAGCGCTTCGGTTTCCCGGATGCGGTATGCCCGGACGAAAGCCCGCTGTCGGAGATCGATGTGGCGACGCTGCCACCGGCACCGTCGGAGCCGCCGCCGGTGGCCGAGCAGCCGCCAGCGAACACCGCCGCGCCCGCCGCGCAAGCTGATGC
>NZ_RAWL01001187.1:0-430 GCF_003668885.1 Corallococcus sp. AB049A
CAATTCCATAAGAAGTATATCCCTTGGCTTTTATAGTTTCAAAAGCACGTATTTTAGTTTCTTCTTCAATTTCATCGCAAACATTTTTATCAAAAATTTCAAGAATTGGTTTTGTGGCAATTGACACACTTGACCATGCAACAAATTGACTATTGCCATGTTCTGCTATAACGTATCCATCAACACAATTTGGATCAATATTTAGTTTTCTTGCCACAGAATTTTTCATCCTAGCCGTATCCAAAATAGTTCCCGTTCCAATTACTCTTTCTCTAGGAATGCCAGAAAGTTTTTGCAAATACTCCGCTATCACATCGCAAGGGTTTGTTATACTCACAATTATTCCCTTAAAATTAGAATCTTTTATTTTCTTGCCCCATTCTTCTGCACAAGTTTTTGTATATTCAAACTCCTTTAATCTATCATCATT
>NZ_RAWL01000119.1:0-20991 GCF_003668885.1 Corallococcus sp. AB049A
GGGGGCACCTGCGCAAGGAGTGCGTCGAGGGGGCTCAGGGTCTTCATCGCCGCTCCGCATACACCAACGCGCAGTTGGATGCAGCGCCCGTGGCCGGGTAGAACCGCCCTCCGTCATGCGCCTTCCGCCCCTGAACGTCCTGTTGTCCGCCACCGTCCTCCTGGGGACTTCCAGCGCCTGCATCGTGGAGGCCCCCGGCGGGGCCAGCGAGCAGGAGCGCCGCGCGGCCACCGTTGCCCAGGTGCCCCCGCTGTCCATCCGCAGCGGCGCCAACCTGGGCGGCAAGGTGGAGGTGGTGGGCGCCTCCGTGCAGCCGGGCAAGATCCCCGTGGGGGACCAGGCGCGCGTCACCGTCTTCTTCAAGGTGCTCCAGCCCATTGAAGAGGACTACCTGGTCTTCGTGCACATCGAGGACGCGGACGGGCGCATGGAGCGCCTCAACGTGGACCACAAGCCCGCGGGCGGCCTGTACCCCACGACGCAGTGGAAGGTGGGGGAGACGGTGAAGGACGAGTTCGTCATCGCCCTGCCGCAGGGCGCGTCGCCGCGCGCCATCAACGTGTGGATGGGGCTGTGGGAGCCGCGCAACGACGCCCGGCTGCCGCTCACCAACCCGCAGGCGGTGCGCAACGACGGCCGGGGGCGCATCCTGCTGGCGCAGGTCCCCGTGGGCGGGTGACAGGGAAAAAAACCGGAGCGGCCCTGTAAGCCGGGTTCTGTCCCCACCCCTTTCGGGATGGGCGGCGAACATTCATCTAGGGCCCTGGTTGCCCAGGGGCCTCATCAGCGAGCAACCCGAACGCATGGGACGGGCCATCCCTGTCCCCTTTCGGGGACGCGCTCCTATTGGCTCTTGCTCCAGGTGGGGTTTACCGTGCCGTCCGAGTCACCCCGGACGCGGTGCGCTCTTACCGCACCGTTTCACCCTTACCCGCCCCCTCGCGGGAACGGGCGGTCTGTTTTCTGTGGCACTTTCCTGCGAGTCGCCTCGACTGGCCGTTAGCCAGCACCCTGCCCTCTGGAGCCCGGACTTTCCTCCCGCCATCCATGCCTGCGATGGCCGGCGTTCACCCGGACCGCTCCGGCACTCCGGGGGATACAACAGCCAGCCCGGCCGGGTCCACCTTCAGGATTGAACGGTGTCGTGCGTCCGCCTTCGCGCGAGGGGAGGGGCGGCATGGAAGCGGTCATCTTCACGGGCATCCAGGGGACGGGGAAGAGCAGCTTCTACCGGGAGCGCTTCTTCACCACCCACGTCCGGCTGAGCCTGGACATGCTCAAGACGCGGCACCGGGAGAAGGTGCTCTTGCGCGCATGCCTGGAGGCGAAGCAGCCCTTCGTGGTGGACAACACCAACCCCACGGTGGCGGAGCGCTCCCGGTACATCGCGGCCGCGAAGCAGTCCGGCTTCCGCGTGGTGGGGCTCTACTTCCAGTCGAAGGTCGCGGACGCGCTGCTGCGGAATGATCAGCGCCCGGTGGAGCAGCGCGTGCCGCTGGTGGGCGTGCTGGGCACCTACAAGCGATTGCAGGTCCCCACTCCCGAGGAGGGGTTCGACAGTCTCTTCTTCGTCCGGCTGGGGCTGGACGGGTTCACCGTGGAGGAGTGGCAACGTGAAGTTCGATGAGCTGGACGCGAGGATGCGGGTGTTCGAGACCGCGCACGACCTGTGCGTGCTGCCCGGCGTGTTCATGGTGGCGCGCATCGACGGGCGCGGCTTCACGCGGCTCACGAAGGAGGTGCACGCCTTCGAGAGCCCCTTCGACGTGCGCTTCCGGGACCTGATGGTGGCGACGACGGGCCACCTGATGGACCGCGGCTTCCGGGTCATCTACGGCTACACGCAGAGCGACGAGATCTCGCTGCTCTTCCACCCGGACGAGGACACCTTCGGGCGCAAGACGCGCAAGCTCAACTCCATCCTCGCGGGCGAGGCGAGCGCGAAGTTCTCGCTGCTCCTGGGGGACCTGGGCACGTTCGACTGCCGCATCTGCGAGCTGCCGAACGTGGAGCTCGTGCGCGACTACTTCCGCTGGCGCAACGAGGACGCGGTCCGGAACGCGCTGAACGCGCACTGCTACTGGAGCCTGCGCCGCGAAGGAAAGGGCGTGGCGGAGGCCACGGCCATGCTCATGCGCCTGTCGGTAGCGGAGAAGAACGAGCTGCTCTTCCAGCGGGGCGTGAACTTCAACGACGTGCCGAACTGGCAGAAGCGCGGGACGGGGCTCTACCGGGAGACGTACGCGAAGGAGGCCCTCAACCCCAGGACAGGGGAGACGGTCCTCGCGGAGCGCCGGCGCATCAAGGTCGACTACGAGCTGCCGATGAAGGACGCCTACGACGCCTTCATCCTGTCGCTGCTGGAGGGTGTGGAGCGATAGGGCCGGTCTGGGATGACCTCGACCGCTCGGAGGAATTGAGCGACGCGGCGTCGGGGGGGCAGGGTCACTCGCGGTGTCGGGGAGCCAGTTCTTCCTGGCTCGTCCGTATTACCTGGAGCGGTGGCCCACGGGGTCGTGAGTCACTGTCCTACCCGGGGCGGGGGATTGCGCGCGTTCGCCCGGGTGCCGCAGGATTCGCGCCCACGCGCCCGGGTGCCTCACGGCACGGCGCGACCGTTTTGAGGGGGAATCACCATGGTCATTTTCGGTTCAAGGCTCTTCGGCAAGTGCGATGCGATTCCGGGCCTGGGCTACGTGGCGACGAAGTTCGGTCACATCAACTTCGTGCCGCTCATCCCGCTGGAGGGCTGGCTCGTCGTCGCCGAGGAGGGCAATGGCTGGCGCGGCCAGGCCATCTCCATGAGCGGCAAGTCCGTGCTCACGGCGTGGGCGCGCTTCCTGTTCATCGTCGTGGGCCTGGGCTCGCTGCTCTTTGGCTTCATCGCCTTCACGGAGATGGAGCCGGGCAGGGCCATCCCCCTGGGTGTCCTGGCCCTGGCCTGCATCGGCGGGCTCATCGCTTCGTACAAGTGGAAGTGGGTGACCCACGCGTCGCCGGAGCGCGCGCTGGAGATCGCCCAGGAGGCGGGCATCGGCGAGGAGGGCATCGCGCAGCTGCGTCGCATGTACGCCGCCTCGGAAGCCGCCACCGTCGCCACGCCCGCGCAGCCGTGGACTCCGCCGGAGTCCTGAGCCGCCGTTCGCGGTCCTTCGCCGAAAGGCCTCGGGTTCACCTCGCATGAGTCATGTCGTTGGCATCGATCTGGGCACCACGCACTCGCTGGTGGCCGCGCTCGACAGCGCGGGCCGGCCCAACCTCCTGACCAACCGGTTGGGCAAACGCCTCACGCCCTCCGTGGTGGGGCTGGACGCCGAGGGCCGGCTCCACGTGGGCGAGTCCGCGCGGGAGCAGCTGCTCGTGCACCCGGAGCGCACCATCGCGGAGGTGAAGCGGCGCATGGGCCGCGACCTGCCGGTGACGCTCGGGGACCGGCGCTACAGCCCCACGGAGATCTCCGCGCTCATCCTGCGCGCGCTGCGTGAGGACGCGGAGCGGGCGCTGGGCGGCGCGGTGACGGAGGCCGTCGTCACGGTGCCCGCCTACTTCAGCGATGCGCAGCGCCAGGCGACGAAGGACGCGGGGGAATTGGCGGGGCTCAAGGTGGAGCGGCTGCTCAACGAGCCCACCGCCGCGGCGCTCGCGTACGGCGTGAACCACCTGGACGCCGAGCAGTACGTGCTGGTGTACGACCTGGGCGGCGGCACGTTCGACGTGTCGGTGCTGGAGATGTTCCAGGGCGTGCTGGACGTGAAGGCCTCCGCGGGCAACAACCAGCTGGGAGGCAGTGACTTCGACCAGGCGCTGGCCGCGTGGCTGGGCGCGGAGTTCGAGCGCGCCCACGGCGTGTCGCTGGCCGGCAACCTGGCGGCGCAAGTGCGGCTCAAGGCCGCGGCGGAGGCCGCGAAGATCGCGCTCACGTCCGTGGAGGCCACGCCCGTCATCATCCCGTTCCTCGCGCAGGGCCGGGGTGGCTCGCCCGCGTCGCTGGAGGTGGAGGTGACGCGCGCGCGGTTCGACGCGTTGATCACCGACCTGGTGCGCTCCACGCTGGAACCGATGGAGAGCGCGCTCAAGGACGCGAAGCTGTCGAAGAAGTCCATCGCGGAGGTGGTGCTGGTGGGCGGCAGCTCGCGCGTGCCGCTGGTGCGCCGGCTGGTCGCCGAGTACTTCGGCCGCGAACCCCGCGACGGCGTGCACCCCGACGAAGCGGTGGCGCTCGGTGCCGCGCTGCAGGCGGGATTGAAGACGGGCGCGGTGAGCGCCGCGCACGGCATCATGATCACCGACGTGTGTCCGTTCACGCTGGGCGTGGAGGTGCAGGCGACGGTGGGGCGTGAGCGGGTGGGTGGCGTGTTTTCGCCGCTCATCCCGCGCAACACGACGGTGCCGGTGTCGCGCACGGAGACCTTCGCCACGACGGCGGACGGGCAGCGCGCGGTGGAGATCCGCGTGTTCCAGGGCGAGGCGCGGCTGGTGAAGGACAACCTGCTCCTGGACGCGTACACGGTGGAGGGCGTGCCGCCCGGGCGAGCGGGAGCGGAGAAGGTCGCGGTCACGTTCACGTACGACATCAACGGCATCCTCGACGTGACGACGCGGGTGGTCTCCACGGGCAAGGAGGCCACGCTCGTGGTGGACAAGCGCTCGCAGCGCCTGGGGCCGGAGCAGCGGCTGGAGGCGAAGGAGCGGCTGGCGCGTGAGTGGGGCGCGGCCCCCGTGTCGGCGACGCCGCTGTCCGCGCCCGTGCCCGTGGCTCCTCCTGTCGCGTCTCCAGAAGCGGACGCGGACGCCCTGCTGGCCGCCGCGACCGAACGCATCGCGACCGCGCCGGCGAACGTGCGTCCCCGGCTGGAGTCGCTGTGCAATGCCTTGCGAGAGGCCCGAGCGAAGAACGACCGCGTCACCGCGGCCCGTCTGGACGCCGAGCTGACCGACCTGCTGTTCGACCTGGGCTGAGCACGCGCGTGCGGCGGACCGGACCTCCATGCTCCTGACCGAGCTCAAGCGCGCGGTGGTGCTGCGCCCGACCGAGCCCGCCGCACGGTTGGCTTTGGCCGAAGCGCTCTTCCAGGAGCGTGACTTTCGCGGTGCCGCCGAACACGCGCGCAAGGCCCTGGACCTGGGTGGAGGCGGGCCCGCGCGCCGGCTCCTGTGCGGAGCCTGGGCGCGCGATGGCAAGCGGGCCGATGCGCTGAAGATGTTGCAGACGGCCGCGCGCGAAGCGCCTCGCGATGCGTCCCTGCGCGCCGAGCTGATCACCTTCCTGGAGGAGGACCGGCCCGACGACGCGCTCGTGCATGCGTTCGAAGCCACCGAAACCGCCCCCGGCGAACTGGAGGCCTGGCGCGCCGTCATCCGCCTGTGCGAGCGCACGAATCGGCCTTCCGAAGCCATGCCCGCGCTGAGGCGGGCCCGGCTGCTCGCGCCGGAAGACCCGCGCCTCGCGGAGTCGGTGCTCGGTGCCCGCGCCGCGCTCGGGCTTCCGGCCTCCACCGCCATGCTGGACGCGCCTCCCCTGGAACAGGCCGCGCAGGCGCTCAAGCTGCCCACGGCCCGTGCCGCGCTCACGGAGGCGAAGCTCGACGCGGCCGTGGAAGCGCTCTCCCGGGGCTCGCTCGCGGAGGTGAAACGGCAGCTCGTCATCGCGCCCGCATCGACCCGGACCCGCGCCGCCGCGGCCCTGCTTCGCGCGGAGTTGCTGTGGCTGGAAGGCCGTCCCATCGCTCAGGTCGAAGAGGCCCGTCGCGCCGTGCTCGACATGGCGGGCGCACCGGGCGCCGCCGCGCTGCGATTGGGAGATCTGCGGCTCGAAGCCGGAGCGCTCGACGAGGCACGCGAGCTCTATGCCCGTGCGGCCTCGAACGGAGAGTCCCTGGCGGCGGCGGGGCGCGAGGCCGAGGTCGCCGAACGTCGCCGGCTGCTGGCGCGCGACCTGCCTGCCATCGGGCGCGTGGGCGTGCTCGGCTGGCATCCCGGGGGCGGGCATGTCTCGCCGCTGGAGGCGATCGCGGTGCCCGGACGCGGCGTGCTGCGGTGCAGTGGCCACGTGGGCCCCGAGGGCCAGGAGGCCGCGGACGTGGCCTTCAGCGTGGTTCGCGCCCGCGCGCCCGCGCTGAGCCTGGGGAAGCACACGACGGGTTACGACCTGCACCTGCACTACACCGACACGGAGGTCGGCAAGGACGGCCTGTCGTCAGGGCTCGCGCTCTCGCTGGCGGGACTCTCCGCGTACACGCAGCGCCCGTTGCCCGCGCGGCTGGCCGTGACGGGCGAACTGACGCTGAACGGTGAAGTGCGGCGCGTGGGGGGTGTGCACGAGAAGTTGGTGGCCGCGTACCTCGAAGGCATGCGCGTGGTGGTGCACCCGCGCCGAAACCTGGACGACGTGGCGGCGCTGCCGCCCGAGGTGTCCGGGCGCCTGAGATTGATCGCGGTGGACAGTTTGGATGAGGCGTGGCGGCTCGTGAACGCGGCCGGGAACACGCCAGGACTGGAGCGAAGGTGAACAACGAGCCCCGCCAGAACCCGTACGAGGTGCTGGGCGTCGAGCAGGACGCGGACGCCCGCGCCATCAAGAAGGCGTACTTCGAGCGCGTCCGGCAGAACCCACCGGAGACGCACCCGGAGGAGTTCCGGCGCCTGCGCGAGGCGTACGAACTGCTCTCCGACCCCGAAGCGCGGCAGGCCTTCGACGCCAGCGCCGCGCAGCAGGCGGACGGCCCGGAGGCACGGAACAACGCCGCCCTCCAGGAGGCCATCAACCTGTTCGAAGCGGGTGACAAGGTCGGTGGACGGAGGCTCCTCACCGAGCTGCTCAACGAACAGCCGGACCTCCACGACGCGCGCATCCTGCTGGGCCGCCACTTCCTCTACGAGGGTGACGCCAAGGAGGCGCTGGCGGAGTTCGACGCGCTGCTCGCGAGGGCGCCGGACTCCTGGCAGGCGCACCTGCAGCGGGGCTGGGCGCTGCTCCGCCTGGAGCAGATGAAGGAGGCCGCGGACGCGTTCTGGCGCGCGGGCAAGCATGGCCCCTCGGAGGTGAGCCCGCGCGTGGCGCTGGCGGACTGCCTGGAGGCGATGGGGCAGGTGGCGGACGCGCTCAAGGTGCTCGAGCAGGCGCAGTCGCTGCCCGGCATCTCGCGGATGGACGTGCTCGCCCTCAAGGTGCGGCGCATCGCCACGATGCTGGAGTTCGGCCAGGACGCCGTAGCCGCGAAGGAGCTGGATCGGCTGGACGCCGAGCTGCCGGAGGACGCCGACCCCGAGCTGCGCCGGTGGACGGGAGCCCAGCTCTCCGCGGCCGCCGCGCATCTCTTTGGCCAGCAGAAGTCCAGGGGCGCGAACCAGCTGCTCGCGTTCGGCCGGCGCTTCAACCCGGAGAGCGCCACCGAGGCCGCGTATCCGACGTGCGTCACCGTGGAGGTGGACGCCCTGCCGCAGGTCACCCGTGACTGGCTGCACTCGGAGGCCGAGCGGATCGGTGGCTGGCGCGTCCTGTCGACCTGGGTGATGCCGGCCCTCTTCACGTTGATATGCGCCACGGCCCTGTGCTTCCTGCTGACGTTCATCTTCCTGGGCACCAACGAGCGCGGTGTCTGGGATTGGGTGTTCTGGGCGGCCGTCGCGGGGTTCGGCTGCGGCGCCATGTATTACCAGGCGCGCTACCTGCTGCGAGTGATGGCGAGCCCCTACGGGCGCTTCAACACCATCCATCCGCTGCATCTGATCCAGGTGGCCATCGACCGCATCACCGTGTGGCCGCTCGTGCACCTGCAGGACCTGCAGCTGGTGAATCACCAGAACAACGGCGTGTATCAGCACACCAACATCCAGATGCGCTTCAGCGACAAGCGCATGGTCCTGACCGTGAAGGGCAAGGACAAGGCGGAGGCGCTGGCCCAGGAGCTCATCGCCCGTCGCCGCCGCGTGCTGGAGCTGCTGGGCCGGGGAATGCTGGACGCGGAGAGCGGCGTGGAGCACCTGCCTCCGGCCCTGCTGGCGAGCGCGAACAAGCAGGGCCACGTGCGGGCACCGAACACGCCTTCGCCCTGGCCCGGTGTGTTCGCCGCCGCGGGGATGGGCGTGTTGCTGGCGGGCGCGGCCGTGTGGCCGCAGAACCGGTTGTCCGCGGAGCACGCCTGGATGCGCGTCGCGTCGCATGCGGACCTGAGCGCCATGCTGGAGTACCTGCGCGAGCAGCCCGACCCCCGGTTCGTTCCCCAGCTCCAGGCCAAGGTGGACGCGGAGCTGGGCAAGGCCCGGACGCAGCTGGAGGCCCGGTTGGATCCAGGCAGCGCCGCCGCGCCGTCTCGCGCGTTCTTCACGGCCTTGCTGGACGCCGCCTCGCGCACGCACAGCCGCCGCATCACCGTGACGTATGCGGCGCAGGAGGGCGCGCGGACGCCCCAGGATGATCCCTCGGAGTTGCTCGTGAGCGCCTGGCAGCGGACGGTGGATGAAGCGGTGGGGCAGGGCGTCCTCGTCGTGGACGGAGGCCGGGGCTCCCAGCGCGAGGGGCCGCCGTTGCTCACCCTCCACGTGCGGGAGGAGGTCCAGGCGGGCAAGCGCGGTTGGTCGGTGAAACCGGAGGGGCTGGAGCTGCCGGTCGCGCCGCTGGACCTCGTGGCGGACGCGGCGGATCCGCGCGGCTCGGAGGTCCTGTTCCACGCGTGGGTGGACCGTTGGCATCTGCCCGGCGCGGGTGACCGCCGCCCGTTGTTGCTCACCGCTTCGACGCTCGTCCAGGAGGCCCAGCCGTGAGTGCTCCTTCCACTTCTCCACGCCACGGCAGGCTGCTGCTCGGCGGAATCGGCATCTGTGCGCTCGCGGTCGTGGGCGTGACCTGGACCGGAAGGGCCCAGGAGAAGGTGCTCTTCGTCAACGCGTTGGACACCCCGGTGACTGTCACCGCCGGCAGCGAGCGGTTCTCGCTCGGGGCGAATGATCATCTCGTGCGTCCGATGCCCATCGGGCCCCTGGACGTGGACGTGCGCGGTGGGGAGGCCACGCTGGCCCACGAGACGGTGTTCGTGACGGACGAGGGCGGACTCTTCGTCTACAACCTGCTGGGCGCCGCTCCGCTCTTCATCACGACGGTCCGCTACGAGCGGAACGATGCGCCCGCCTCCGAGTCCGAGCCCTCGTCGCTGGTCGTCGCGGGGACATCCTTCCTGCGCGCGGGACACATCGACTACGTCCTCACCGATCCGCCCCGAAGCATCCAGATGCGCAAGGAGGACGGCCGCTACACCACGCGCTTCCATCTGGGCCAGGCACCAGGAGGATGGGCCGCGAGCTATGGCTGGCTGATGTCGAACCATCAGACGGCCAAGGCGGCTCGATTCACGGAAGAGCTCGCGAGGGTGCTGCCGGAGACGCCAGGTGCGCGGAACGCCGCCAGGGCCGCGAGGATGGTGCTCGCGCGTGAGGAGGGGCTTCTCGCGTCGCTCGCCGCCACGCGGCAGCAGCGTGACTCGCAGCCGGACAACGTGGATGCCCAGCGGGCGTGGATGTACAACATGCGTCGCGCCGGGCGGAACGACGAACTCCGCGCGCACTATCAGGCCGAGGTGGAACGCCATCCCGGCTCCCTGGTCATGGCCGTGATGCTCGCGCGCGTGGAGCCCGAGCCCGCGGGGACCGCACGGCTGGAGGCGCTGGTGCGCAATCATCCCGGAGAGCTGCTTCCCCGCCGGGCGCTGGCGGTGCGGTACGCGCGTCAGCAGCGCTGGGCGGATGCGCTCCCGCTGCTGGATGCGATGGAGCAGGGGGACCCGGACTACGCGCGCTACCAGGACACGCATGCCGAGGTGCTGGTGGCCCTGGGCCGCCGAGCGGAGGCGGCGCGCAGGCTGTCGGAGCGACTGCTCCAGGCCAGCCCGGAGACGGAGCCACCGGACCTGGATGACGCGCAGCTCTACGCGAAGCTGGTGGGACACGCGTCACTGGAGGGCAAGGAGAACGCGGCGATGCGGCAGCTCGTCGCGTCGGCCCAGAAGGACGAGCCGGAGGGAATGGTGGTCCGGTGGCTGTCGGCCTCGCTGGGACTGCCTCCGGAGGTCGATTCGCCGCTCGGAACGAAGGACGATCCGCTCGAGACCGCGGTGCGGCTGATGCTGGCGCTCGCCGAGGAGCCTGGGTTCGCCGCAAGGGCTTCCACGCAACTCGACTTCTTCGGCTTCCACCGCCTCGGCCCCGAGGCAGGCCTGTTGCTGGCGGCGGAGTTCGAAAGGCTCGGGGACGCGGCGCTCGCGGCGAGGACGCTCGACCTCTCCGGCGTGGAGCTGGGTTACGGAGAGCTGCAGGACGTGCTGCGCGGCACGCTGCCCGTGGAGTCACTGACGACGACGCTGGATTGGGGCGAGCGCGCCGCGCTCCACCTGGTCCTCGCGCGCCAGCTGGATGCCCAGGGGCGGGATTCCAAGGCGGCCTATGCGCGGGTGAAGAAGGAAATCCTGCTGCCTGGAGCAGTCAGCATCGCGCTCCAGAAATGGGACCGCCCCAAGCCGTCCAACGCCGTGGCGGGGGACTCCGTGCCCTGACGGAAGGAGTGCGGCCGTCCGGGCTGACATGGGGTGGGGTGGACCCAACACCACCCTGCCAAATCTGGGGAAGCCGTGAACATTCGGTAGAGTTGTGGGGTGCCTGCTCCCCAGCCGCGCTCCGCGAATTTTGGCTTCCTGTTGCTTCATGACCCATTGCTCGTCGCATTGGGTGCACAGGCAGAGCGTTACTTCGCCGAAGACCCGACCACCTGCCTGATGAAGCTCCGGCAGTTCGCGGAGGTCCTCGCACAGCGAGCCGCCGCGAACCTCGGCCTGCTTGCTTCCCCGGACCAGAACCAGGTGGACCTCATTCGTGCGCTGGACGCACGCGGTGCGCTGACCGTCGAGGTCCGGCAGGTTCTCCATGAACTCCGGCGAGCCGGGAACGCCGCAGCGCATGAGGTCCGGGGGACGCACAGTGATGCGCTTCATGGGCTGAAGATCGCCCGGGTGCTGGCCATCTGGTTCCACCGGACCTTCAGCAAGGAACGTCATTTCAACCCCGGGCCGTTCATCCCGCCTCCGGATCCGGCGCAGGAGAGCAAGGCGCTCGCGCAGGAACTGGAGCGGCTTCGAAGCCAACTGGCGCAGGCGAAGCTCGGTGCCGAGGCCGCCCAGTCCGCCGCGGAAGAAGAAGCCCGACGGCGTCTTTCCGCTGAGGAGAGGGCTCGCAAGGACGCCGAGGAGCGCGAGGTCTGGCAGTCACTTGCCGAGGAGGCGGAGGCGAAGCTCCGTGCGGGGCTTGCCGCTGCACAGGTTCAGGCTGCGGCAACCCCAACCAAGCAGCTCGACGTCCTGGTCCGGCAGGCACAGGACGCCGGTTCCGACCTGGACCTGGACGAGACCGACACGCGCAAGCTGATCGACGCGCAGCTCCGTCAGGTGGGCTGGGAGGTCGACTCGCAGACCCTGACGTTCGCGGCGGGCACCCGGCCGCAGCGTGGCCGCAACCTGGCCATCGCGGAGTGGCCCACCGCGAGCGGTCCAGCGGACTACGTCCTGTTCGCCGGTCTGGAGGTCCTGGCCGTGGTCGAAGCGAAGCGCCGGAGCAAGGACGTGCCCGGCGCCATCCAGCAAGCGAAGCGGTACAGCGAGGGCTATCAGGTCAAGGGCGAAGAGGTTCTTCCAGGGGGGCCATGGGGCAAGTACCTGGTGCCCTTCCTCTTCGCGACAAACGGCAGGCCGTACCTGCGCCAGCTCGAGTTGAAGAGTGGAATCCACTTCCTCGATGCGCGCCGCCCGACCAACCATTCCCGGGCCCTCGTCGACTGGTACTCGCCAGAGGGCTTGAAGGGATTGCTCCAGCAGGACAAGGAGGCGTCGGAAGCGGCCCTGCGCGTGGAGCCGACCGAATACCTCGGCCTGCGCGACTACCAGCTCAAGGCCATTCATGCGGTCGAGTCAGCGCTGGAGACAGGGCGCCGCGAATGTCTCATCGCCATGGCCACGGGCACGGGCAAGACGAGGACGTTCATCGGGCTCGTGTATCGGCTCGTGAAGACCCGGCGCTTCCGCCGGGTGCTCTTCCTCGTGGATCGCAGTGCCCTCGGCGAGCAGGCCATCAATGCCTTCAAGCACGCGCGTCTGGAGGGGCTTCAGACCTTCACGGACATCTTCAACGTGAAGGGCATGGAGGACATCCGGCCGGACCCTGAAACCAAGCTCCACTTCGCCACGGTCCAGGGGATGGTGAAGCGGACCCTCTACAGCGACGACGGCGAGCGGCCGAACGTGGACGACTACGACTGCATCGTCGTGGATGAGTGCCACCGCGGCTACACCCTCGACCGGGAGATGAGCGATACGGAGCTGAGCTTCCGGAGTCAGGACGACTACATCAGCACGTATCGGCGTGTGCTTGATCACTTCGACGCAGTGAAGATCGGCCTGACGGCGACACCGGCCCTGCACACCACGCAGATTTTTGGTGAGCCGGTGTTCACATACAGCTACCCGGAGGCGGTCATCGACGGCTGGCTCGTCGACCATGAGCCGCCCATCCGCATCACCACCGACCTTTCCGAAGGTGGCATCCGCTGGGCCGCTGGTGAGCAGGCCGCGACGTGGAACGTCGAGGCCCAGAAGTTCGACCTCGTTCACATGCCGGACGAATTGTCCTTCGAGGTCGATGCATTCAACACCCGGGTCGTCACGGAGAACTTCAACCGCGTTATCTGCGAGGAACTGGCTCGTCAGGTCGACCCTGCCGCGGAGGGGAAGACCCTCATCTTCTGCGCCACGGACCATCACGCGGACATCGTGGTCGCGGCTTTGAAGAAGGCGTTGGATGCCCAGTATGGGGGCGTGGATGACGACACGGTGATGAAGATCACCGGAAGCTCGGACAAGCCGCTCCAGCTCATCCGCCGCTTCAAGAACGAGAAGCAGCCGAGCATCGCTGTCACCGTGGACCTGCTCACGACCGGCATCGATGTGCCGCCCATCGTGAACCTCGTGTTCCTGCGCCGCGTGAAGAGCCGCATCCTCTACGAGCAGATGCTGGGGCGAGGGACGCGCAGGTGTGACGACATCGGCAAGGAGGTCTTCCGCATCTTCGATGCCGTGGATCTCTACGCGGCCCTGGAGCGATTCACGTCGATGAAGCCGGTCGTCGTGAATCCATCCTTCACGTTCGTGCAGCTCGCCCAGGAACTCCTGGCCATCAAGGATGCTGAGGCCCAGCGGCAGGTGATTGACCAGTTCGTCGTCAAGCTACGCCGCAAGCGACGGTCCATCGAGCAGAAGTCCTCTGAGCACTTCGAAGCCGTCGCTGGAATGCCCGTCGGCGACCTGTTGCTCTTCCTCCGGAACAAGTCCTCCGTAGAGGTCGCGACCTGGTTCTCGGCCCACCCGCAGCTGGGAGAGGTTCTCGATAACCACAGGGGACCCGGGACGCCCATCTACGTCAGTCATCACGCGGACGCACTGAAGTCCGTGGAGCGGGGCTACGGCCCGGGCCGTGTCCGTCCTGGTGACTACCTGAACGATTTTGCGGCCTTCATTCGGAACAATCAGAACGTGCTCCCTGCGCTGATGGTCGTGTGCCAGCGGCCGCGTGAGCTGACGCGCCAGCAGCTCAAGGAGCTGAAGCTCGCGCTCGACAGGGCGGGCTACAACGAGACCGCGCTCCAGACGGCCTGGCGGGAGACGACCAACCAGGACATCGCGGCCTCCATCATCGGCTTCATCCGCCAGAGGGCACTGGGAGAGGCACTGGTCCCATACTCCGAGCGGGTGGACCGGGCCTTGCGCCAGGTGCTGGAAGCGAAGGCCTGGACGCAACCCCAGCGGAAGTGGCTGGAGCGGATCGCCAAGCAGCTCAAGGTCGAGTCCGTCGTGGACAAGGACGCCTTCGACCAGGGGCAGTTCGGGGCCAGTGGTGGTTTCACGTACTTCAACAAGGTCTTCGAGGGCCGCCTGGAGCAGGTCCTTGCTGACCTGAACGACGCTCTCTGGCAACAAGGTGGCAAGGCAACCGGATGAACACCAACGCGAACGAACTCGTACAGAAGCTCTGGAACCTCTGCTCCCTCCTCCGCGAAGACGGGGTGACCTACCACCAGTACGTCGCCGAGCTGGCTTTCGTGTTGTTTTTGAAGATGGCGAAGGAGACCAAGCAGGAGGACCAGCTCCCCAAGGGTTATCGCTGGGATGACCTGGCTAGGCGCGAGGGCATGGACCAGCTCCAGTTCTACAAGGAACTGCTCCTCCATCTCGGCACGAAGGGCAGCAACCGCGTCCAGGACATCTACGCAAATGCCAATACATCGCTGAGACATCCGAAGAGCCTGAACGCGCTTGTGAAAGCCCTGGATGCGCTCGATTGGTACGGGGTGGACCGGGAGAACCTTGGCGACCTCTACGAAGGGCTTTTGGAGAAGAACGCCACGGAGGTGAAGTCCGGAGCGGGGCAGTACTTCACGCCTCGGCCCCTGGTGGATGCGATCATCGCCGTGGTGAAGCCGCAAGCCGGTGAGACCGTGCAGGACCCTGCCTCGGGGACGGGCGGGTTCCTTATCGCTGCCGACCGGTACGTTCGCTCACAGACGGACAACTACTTCGACCTCACGGAGAAGCAGCAGGCGTTCCAGCGCCGAAAGGCGTTCTACGGCGTGGAGCTGGTTCCAGAGACCCGTCGCCTGGCGCTGATGAACATGGCCCTGCACGACCTGGAGGGTGAGCTGATTCTCGGCGACACGCTCTCGCCTGTCGGGCGCGACCTGCCGAAGGCGGACATCATCATCACGAACCCGCCGTTCGGGACCAAGAAGGGCGGCGGCAAGCCCGAGCGCGACGACTTCACGTTCCCGACCTCGAACAAGCAGTTCGCGTTCCTGGAACATGTGTACCGAGGGCTGAAGGCAGGGGGGCGCGCGGCTGTTGTTGTTCCGGACAACGTTCTCTTCGAGGAGAACGTCGGCCAGGAGATTCGCGCCGACCTCATGGACAAGTGCGACCTGCACACTGTCCTGCGACTGCCGACCGGCATCTTCTACGCGCAGGGAGTGAAGACCAATGTGCTGTTCTTCACGCGTGGTCAAAAAGACAAGGGCAACACGAAAGCCGTCTGGTTCTACGATATGCGGACCAACGCCCCAGCCTATGGGAAGCGGACTCCATTCCTGCGGAAGCACTTCGATGATTTCGAGACGGCGTTCGGCGAGGATCCTTACGGTAAGAGCAAGCGTAAGGACCAGGGCTCCGAGGGGCGATTCCGGAAGTTCAGTCGCGAGCAGGTTGAAGCCCGAGGCGACAATCTAGACCTGCTCTGGCTCAAGAGTGAAGAACTGGCGAATGCCGATGAATTGCTAGAGCCTGAAATAATCGCAGCCGAAATCAAACGTCAGTTGCAGGTGGCTCTTTCTGAGCTGGATGCGCTGACTGTTGCTTCTGAGTTTGAATAGGTTGAAATATGGATGCTGAGCTTCCACTGGGTTGGGCTTTTGCGACAGCCGACGAACTCTCGGACACAGTTCCCAATGCGCTTGCCATCGGGCCCTTCGGAAGCAACCTGAAGGTTCAAGATTATCGTACTTCGGGTGTGCCCTTGGTGTTTGTTCGTGAGATTCGGCGGGAACGATTTGGTGGCGCAGACACGAAGTACATAAGTAACGAGAAGGCTGCGGAGCTTGCTGCTCACGTGGTCCGACCGGGCGAGCTTTTGATTACAAAGATGGGCGATCCGCCCGGTGATACTGCTGTTTATCCACTGGATAGACCTGGTGCGGTGATTACATCTGATTGTATTAAGCTTAGTCCAAATTTGAAAGTTACGTCTTCGGACTTTCTTGCGCTGCTTTTGCGGTCGCCTGGTGTGCGCAGTCTGCTTGTTGAGCAAACAAAGGGAGTTGCTCAACAGAAGCTAAGTTTGAAGCGGTTTCGAGAGATACAGTTCCCTCTGCCCCCACTCAACGAGCAGCGCCGCATCGTAGCCAAACTCGAATCCCTCCTGGCCTGCAGCCGCCGAGCGAAGGAATCACTGGACGCCATCCCGGCGCTGCTGGAACGATTCCGGCAGTCGGTGCTCTCAGCCGCGTTCCGGGGAGACCTCACACAGGATTGGCGCGAGGCAAACCCGGACGTGGAGCCTGCCTCGAAGCTGTTGGAGCGGATTCGATCCGAGCGCCGCCGCCGCTGGGAAGAAGCCGAGTTGAAGCGAATGCAGTCCAAGGGCAAGCTCCCCAAGGACGAGAAGTGGAAAGCCGAGTACAAGGAACCCGAGTGCAACGATGAGGCGGGCGCCTTTGGCCCTGTCTCTGGCCTTGGGTGGGTTGTGGCGCCTGTCGATGGCCTGTGCGATCCGAACCGAGGCGTGCCCTACGGTATTGTTCAAACGGGCGATGAAACGGCAGATGGAGTGCCGACGGTTCGTTGCGGTGACCTCAAGGATTTCAGCATCGACCTTGCGCTGCTCAAGCGAGTGGCCCCGTCGATTGAGCAGCAGTACACACGCACCCGTCTGTCTGGTGGTGAGGTCCTGCTTGCAATTCGTGGCACCGTTGGCGGGGTGGCTGTGGCATCCGAAAAGATGCGCGGGATGAACATCAGTCGCGAAGTCGCAATGCTTCCCGTGCTGCCAGGAGTGGAGCCCCGGTTCGTCATGTACCTCTTGGCATCGCCAGCCGCGACAGCGCTCCTTGCTGGTCGCACCAAAGGGGTTGCGCAGCAAGGAGTGAACCTCTCTGACTTGAGAAGTCTCCCTGTCCCCCTGCCTTCTCTCGCTGAGCAGGTGCAGATCGTTCGCAGGGTTGATGCGGCCATGTCTCGGGCTCGGGCTGTAGCCCGAGTCTGCGCAGAAGCTGTTTCCCGAACGCCATCCTTGGAGGCGGCCATTCTGGCGAAAGCCTGCCGGGGAGAGCTTGTTCCCCAGGACCCCACAGACGAGCCCGCCTCGGCCCTCCTCGAAAGGATCCGGGCGGAAAACAATCAGCCCGCTGATAGCGATCCAACTGCACGCTCGAAACGTCGCCGTGAGAACAAGGTCGCCTGACCATGCCCATCCCTGACTTCCAGAGCGCGATGCTCCCCATCCTCCGGCTCACCCAGGACGGCAAGGACCACACGCTGGGCGAGGCGCTGGACGCCGTCGCCGTGGAGTTCAAGGCCACGGAGGAGGAGCGCAACGAACTGCTCCCCAGTGGCCGCCAGCGGCGGCTCCACAACCGTGTCGGCTGGGCGAAGACCTACCTGCAGAAGGCCGGGCTTGTGGAGGCCAATGGGCGCGGGCGCTTCCGCATCACACCGCGTGGCCAACAGGTCCTCCAGGGCAAGCCGACGCGCATCGACATGAAGTTCCTGGAGCAGTTCCCCGAGTACAACGTCTTCGCGGCACTCAAACACGACGCTCCGGACGCACCTCCCTCTGCTCCAGAGCTTCCGGTCTCCAATGAGACTCCGGAAGAGGTCCTTGAAGAGAGCTACCAGGAACTGCGCCGGCGCCTCGCGGAAGAACTGCTGGAGCGCATCAAGGCCTGTGACCCCCGGTTCTTCGAGAAGCTGGTCGTCGACCTCCTGGTGGCCATGGGCTACGGCGGCTCCCGCAAGGACGCGGGCCAGGCCGTCGGCCAGAGCGGCGACGAGGGCATTGACGGCATCATCAAGGAGGACCGCCTGGGGCTCGACGTCGTCTACATCCAGGCGAAGCGGTGGAACAACACCGTCGGCCGTCCCACCGTCCAGGCCTTCGCGGGCAGCCTGGAAGGACAGCGGGCTCGCAAGGGCGTGCTCATCACGACCTCGGACTTCAGCCGCGAGGCCCGTGACTACGTGAAACACATCGAGAAGAAGATCGTCCTCATCGACGGCACCGAACTCGCCAGATTAATGATCGACAGCGGCGTCGGTGTCACCGAGGTCGCCACGTACACGGTGAAGCGGCTGGACCTGGACTACTTCGGCGACGAGGAGTGACGCCCGTGCCCTGGGCTACATCTGCTCGTCGATAGTGCGGTGGCTCATCTCGGCAGCCTCCACGTTCTGTATTTGAATGCTCACGCGAGGGTGTGTTTGCCTGGCAGGCGTCAGTTTCCAAGCACCCATGGATGATTCAACGTGAGCAAGTCGCACGTGCAATCCATGGTCACATTGGCCGCTACTCTTTCGCGGTAGCCGGTGGGTCAACAACTCCACAAGCTTCCGCAGTGGCCTTCAGCACTGGGCCCATCGCATGCGGACACGGAGTCGCTTCGAATATCTTGGTGATTCCCTGTTGCTTGCTTGCAAGCAACACAGGCTTGTCCTCGTTGAGCATGAGCACGCATGCGGTTGCGGACCGCCAAAACCACGCCAGGTTCTGAAGTGAAACAGGCCAACGCTTCCGTACCTTTTCGTCCGGCACGTCATGGCCTCCGTTGGCTACTCGGATTCGAACCCGATCGAGCGCAGCCTCCACTGAGGGGAGTGCTACGTATACGAAAAGGACGTTCCAATCGAGCTCCAGCGCACGCTGAACGATGCTCCGATACTTATCGCTCGCCAGTACTGTCTCGATGACGAAGTGTGTCCGCCGCTTGTCGATGAGCGTTCGGACGTGTTGTTCGCATTGGTCGGCCGCGAGACGGTTCGCATCCGGTTGCTTGAGGCTCGGGTCCGCTGCCATGAGAGCCCGCGTAACCGTGTCCGGATTGATGATCTCGATCCTCTCTGCATCCGATAACTCGACGAGGCTGCGCAGCGTCTCAGGGCTCTGAGAAAACGTGCTCTTCCCAGCCCCATTGATCCCCCCGACGAGCATGAACCACGGCGCTTGGCGAACGGTCATGTGGCTACTTCGCATTCTCCGACTTCGCCCGGTTGACTGCCTTGCTGAACGCCGTCAGGAGCTGAGCCGGAAGCTGGGGGTTCTCCATCCAGTCAGGCGACTTGGCCTTCCTGCCTTGAGCGCGTTTCTGGACCGTCGTGGTCTCGAATCGAACAACTGCGGTCGAGCCTTCTCGACTCGTGACCTCCTGGCTGATCCGAATCTTCTCTCCGACCTTTCTGGCTCCGAGCGTGGTCGGCTTCTTGCCCACGATTTTCACGGCCACCGCCTTGGGGCTTTTCTTCCGTGCCATGTCGCTCTCCTTGCCCAGAATCTTAGCTTGGGATGCCGCTGTTGGCATCGAGCGGAGTCCTCTTCTCCGACCGTATGGGCGCGGGTCAGTGGCCTGCTTGCGTGCAATGGTTGGGGGCAGCCGCGTGAGGGCCTGGTCGGGGATGCGTGGCTGAATAGAAGGTCTCCTGCGGGGTGGCTTCTGTCTCAGACCGGACGGTATGAGGGGTGGCTCCCCGGTTCAGTTCTCTTCTTGACCAGGGACTACTTCAGGGTTCTCGGAACGAGACCTGAAGAAAGAGCCTTAGAGACGCTCGTCGATGGCGCGGTTGCTCATCTCGTCCGCCTCCGCGTTCTGCGCGCGGGGGACGTGGGCGAGCTTCACCTTGCCGAAAGTCGCCAGCAGCTTCTGCGCCTCCTGGAACAAGGGCTTCAGCGTCGCGCTCTTCACCTGGTAGCGCCCACCCAGCTGACGGATGAGCAGCTCGCTGTCCGCGAAGACCTCCACCTCGCGGGCGCCCAGGCTCTTCGCGTGCTGCAGGCCGATGAGCAGGCCCATGTACTCGGCGTAGTTGTTCGTCTGGTGCCCCAGGAACTTGCCCAGGCGCGCCACCACCGCGCCCTCGGTGTTCGTCAGCACCGCTCCCGCGCCGGCAGGGCCCGGGTTTCCTCGCGCCGCTCCGTCTGAATAGACGCGCACGCGGTTCAGCACCCCTGCCGCCGCGGGCGTCACCGCCTCGATGCTCGGCGCGGTGGTGTCGAGCGCGGCCGCCGGGGCGGACTCCGTCGCGGGAGCCTCGGCCTCGAGCGGACCGCCGCCCAGCTGCTCGGCGGCTTCGTCCAGCAGCTGGCCCAGGTGCTCGCGGGTGAGCCCGCGAAAGGCGCGCACCGTCGCCGTCAGCGGCTCCTCACGGGCGATGTGACGGAGGACGTCGACGAGCGAAGGTGTCGGCATGGGAGAGGGGACCGAAGGTGACGCGCCGCCGCTACTTCTCGGCGTTTTCCTTCGGCTCCTGCAGCGCTTCGACGGCGAAGATGATGCGGTTGCACGAGGGGCACACGTCGGTGCCCAGCGAGGTGCGCAGCATGTTGTACATCTGCGGGGGCAGGTTCATGTTGCAGCCCTGGCAGGTGCCGGCCACCACGCCCACCATCGCGGGCAGCTTCTTCTTGCGGATGACCTCGTAGCGACGCAGCAGGTTGGCGTCCACGTTCGCGGCGACTTCCGCGCGGCGCCCCTCCAGCTGCTTCACCTGGGACTCGGACTCGCCCAGCTTCCCGCGCAGCTCCGTCATCCGGCCGGACAGGCCCTGCTGCCTGGTGGCGTAGTCCGCCTCCTTGCCCTTGATGGCCTCGCGCGCCTGGCCCAGCTCCTTCACCTTCTCCGTGAGCGCCTCGGACTGGGTGAGGATGCCCTTCTTCGCGATGTCGATTTCGCGAGCGAGCGCCGAGTACTCACGGGTGGAGCGCTGGTCGGACAGGCGTGCTTCCCACTTCTTCACCTTGTCCTTCTCGTCCGTGATGTTCTGCTCGAGCAGGGCCTTCTGCTTCTCCAGGTCGGCCACGCGTGTCCGCTCGGCTTCGATGCCATTGCGCGCGACCCCCAGCTCCCGCTCCAGCTCGGAAATCTGGCGGGGATGCACGTCCGCCGCCTTCCGGAGCGAGGCGACCTCGAGGTCTACCTTCTGCAGCTCCGCCAAGGCCTTCAGTTTCTCCCGCAAGTTGCTGCCTCCCACACGGCCGCACCGACGCGCGGCTCGGCTCTTGTACCAACAAGGGTGCTGGGGTTCCAACGCGTAATTGGGGACGTGTCCATCCCCGTGTTCCCCATCCGCCCCTTCGGCGTTTGAATCCGCTTCACGCACCCGTTAGACCCTGTCTCTTATAAACATCTGACGCTGCCGACGACTTAAT
>NZ_RAWL01000011.1:0-50510 GCF_003668885.1 Corallococcus sp. AB049A
AGATGTGTAAAAGAGACAGGGCAGGGGCAGCACGGCAGGACGGGCGGTACGGGGCGGTACGGCACACCACACAGACACTTCATCCTCGGAGAACGAAGACCATGGCGACCAAGACCCAGAAGCAGACCATCCAGCGCAAGGCCCGTCAGGTGAAGGCGAAGACGGTCAAGGCCGTGTCCAACGCGGGCAAGCAGGCCAGGCGCGTGCAGGTGACGCTCGGCGACCTGATCGCCGCGGCCTTCGACACCGTGGGCGGCGAGGCTCGCAAGGTGGCCAAGGTTGTTTCGTCCACCGACATGACGCTGGCGACCGGCAAGCACATTGTCTTCGTGGGGTGATGCTTCCGCCGGCCGGGCGCGGACGACATCAGGGAATCCACTCCAGGGCCAGGTGAGCGACGTGAAATCCATTCTCATCCCCGGACGCAACTGCTGGACGCGTTCGGAAACGCATGACGCGGGCGTGCTGGTGGACGCCCGGGCTTATTACCGGGAGCTGTACAGGGCCATCCGGAAGGCCCGCCGCTCCATCGTCATCACCGGTTGGCAGTTCGACAGCGACGTGACGTTGCTGCGCGGTGAGGACCTGGAGGAGGCGAACGGCGGCGAAGTCCGGCTGCTGCCGCTGCTGGATCAGATGTGCCGGGAGAACCCGGAGCTGCACGTCTACATCCTCGCGTGGGACTTCAGCATGCTGCTCGCCATGGAGCGCGAGTGGATGCAGAACGTGCTCTTCAACTGGACGACGAACGAACGGCTGCGCTTCCGCTTCGATTCCTCCAGTCCGCTGTACGGCGCGCATCACCAGAAGCTCGTCGTCATCGACGGCGTGATGGCGTTCACCGGCGGCATGGACGTGTGTGACTGCCGCTGGGACGACCGGGACCACCCCGCGCGCTCGAAGCTGCGCTGCGACTCCGGCCGCGACCCGCACGGGCCGTACCACGACGTGCAGACGGTGCTGACAGGCCCCGCGGTGAAGCCGCTCGCGGAGCTGTTCGAGGCGCGCTGGGCGCACTCGGGTGGAGGGGAGATCCACCTGGAGCCCGTGCACCGCGACGACCTGACTTTCGAAGCGACGATGCCCGCGCCTCCGGGCCCGGTGGCCATCAGCCGCACGTTTGGAAAAACCATCCTGCCGCCTCAGGACGAGGTGCAGGAGATCCGCGCGCTGTACGTGGACGCCATCGCCGCGGCCGAACGCTTCATCTACATCGAGAACCAGTACTTCTCCTCACGCGCCATCTACGGCGCGCTCGTCAAACGCATGCGCGCGGCCGGACGGCCCCGGCTCCAGGTGATGCTGGTGCTGCCCCGTCAGCCAGAGGCGCTGCGCGAGCAGATCGCCATGGGCGTGGCCCAGGTGCGCCTGCTGCGCGCGCTGCGCGAGGTGGCCTCCGAAACGGGCCACGGCTTCGCGGTGTACGGCTCGGCGGCCACGGACGAGGACGGCTCGGACGTGTTCACGTACATCCACTCGAAGGTCCTCATCGTGGATGACACGTTCATGACCATCGGGTCCGCGAACACCACCAACCGCAGCCTGGGGTTGGACTCGGAACTCAACCTGAGCTGGGAGGCTCGGGCGCCCGGGGACGAGGTGTCGCGCGCCATCCGCCGCGTGCGCGTGTCGCTGATGGCGGAGCACGTGGGCCTGGCCGGCGTGGCCGCGCTGCGCCCGCTGGTGACCGCGACGCACCTGGTGGAGACGCTGGACGCGCTGGCCCAGGCGGGACAGCACCGGCTGCGGCCGCACCCGCTGGAGACGGTGTTCGACCAGAACCCCCTCTTCAAGCCGCTGGAGCCGGAGGAGTTCCTCATCGACCCGGAGGAGTCGGTGCTGGACGAGTCCCTCTTCGAGGCCCTGCACAAGGGCGACGACGGCCTCTTCGCCTCGGGCGTGCGCCTCTTGTCCCGGCTGCTCGTGGGCAAGTCGTGCGAGGCCGCGCGGCGGCACAGCGCCATCCTGCCCTGCGCTCCGGTGCAGGAGGAGGAGGGCGGGGCCTTGAGCTAGCGGCGGGCGAAGTCCACGCCCACGCCAGCACCCGCGCTCACGCCGCGCACCAGCGTGCCGTCCGGCTGCGGGAAGGTCACCGTGCTGCCGGCACCCCAGACGTACATGGCGGGCAGCACGCGCTGGCGGAACTCCGCCGCCACCGAGTAGCGGGGCTTGTCTCCCAGGCCCACCACCACCACGCGCGCGATGCCTCGCGACTCGCCGCCCGGGCTGCTGAAGCTCAGGGACAGGTCGCCGTCCGCGCGGCCGAAGGCGGAGTACTCCACGGCGCCGCTGGCCACGACCTCCGCGGAGTCCGGCCCGTCGCCTCGCGCCACGGACAGCTCCAGGTAGCCGGAGAAGTCCTTGGGCACGCGCTGGTCGGACTGGGGCTCCTCGGAGAGGCCCACGGCGGAGAAGCGCGCCAGCTCATAGCCCGCGCCGAAGTAGCCGAAGCGGAAGCCGCCGCCCTGCCGGCGCCCCTGCGCGGTGACGCTGATCTGCGTGCCCTTGAAGTTGCCCTCGAACGCGACGCCCAGCAGGGCGCCCAGGTCCTGCGCACCGTCGTTGAGCCGCGCGCCGCCGGCGACCAGGGCCCACGAGCGCAGCCGCTCACCCTTGTACATGGCGAACTCGCCGCCCACCGACGCCACCGTGGCCGCTGGCGTGACGCCGCCGGCCTCGCCGAAGTCGTGCGCCGCGGACGCGCGCACCAGGTAGCGGTCGAAGTTGCCCTCGCTGTCGCTGGCGATGCGGCCGATGTCCAGCAGCAGCTCGCCGGAGAACACGCGCGCCGCGAGCACGTCGCTGGCCAGGAGCTGCACGCGCGCGGGCCCCGCGGTGAACGACAGCGTGCCGCCCGCCGGGTGGTAGTTCGGGTTGAGCTGGTTGTCGTAGCGGTTCACCAGGTAGCCGCGCCCCAGCGACTCCTCCAGGAACGGCTGCACGCGCAGGCCGAAGCGGCCGGACTCGTCGCCAATGCGCAGCAGGCGCACCACCTGTCCGTAGTCGCTGCGCTCGTCCCAGTCCTCGCGCCGCAGCCACGCGCCATAGTCCTGGTCCTTCTGCTTCGGCGCGTTGTCCAGCAGCCGGAAGCGCAGCGGCGCGCCCAGCATGAACGCGAAGTCCTCGCCGCCATCCACGCCCAGGGACGGGTACGCGTAGCCGAACAGGTCCTGCTCTCCGCCCCGCGTCCCGGACGGGAAGCTCAGCGGCCCCACCTCCAGGAGCGCCCGGAACCCGATGCCGCCCTCCGACGAACCCCCCGAACTCCCCGGCGCGGAGTACGACTCCTGCGGCGGATCATTGGGGACCTCCTCGATGGTGGAGGACTGGGAGTGAAGCAGTGCGAGGAGGGCCGCGAAGGGAGCACCAGTCATTGGTGCTCACTCTAGTTGGCGAGCCGCGCAGTGGACAGACGAATACCCGGGACGGCCCGCGCGGAGCGGGCTTTCCCGGGTATCCGCCCTCGCGTGGGGGCGATGACTAGTTCGTGGGATCCGGCGTGGCGCCCGACTCCACCTTGGAGCTGTCCGTGCTGGAGTCGTCCGTGTCGGCGTTGAGGGCGCCGGACCCGGTCTCGCCGCTCACGTCCTTCACGTCGCTCTTGCCCTCGGTGGCGGTGCTGCCGGAGCCGCCGGTGCCGCCGAGGTTGCCCTCGGTGCCCAGGTTGCCCTTCTCATTGGAGTCGCGGTTCTGGTTCACCGCGCCGGACGGGGACTGGGTGTCACCCAGCTCCGTGGGCGTGTTCTGCTGCACGTCCCACTTCTGGCCGTCCTTGGTCTTCACGGCCTCGTCCGGGGCGCCGGAGCCGCCGGTGGCCTCGCCCTCGTAGACGGTGGGCGCGTTCATGCGGTCGCGCTTCTCCAGGTCGCTGACGTTGCCCGTCTCACCGGGCAGCTCCTGGTTGGCGGAGTCAGAAGACGAGGAGTCGATGGACGAGGAGTCGAGGCTCCCGCTGGTGTCCGTGGTGCTGCCGGCGCTGCCGGAGCCGCCGAT
Organism: Corallococcus sp. AB049A; assembly: GCF_003668885.1. Classification (NCBI taxonomy): domain Bacteria; kingdom Pseudomonadati; phylum Myxococcota; class Myxococcia; order Myxococcales; family Myxococcaceae; genus Corallococcus; species Corallococcus sp. AB049A. Next base: position 3,994 of record NZ_RAWL01000011.1, read on the forward strand.
GGCGCCTGCCTCGGGCGACGAGGCCTCGCGGGTGTTGGCGTTGTGGCTGGCGCAACCGTACAGCGACAGGGCGGCGATCGCCGCGAACAGAGGGAGCTTCATGGGAAATCTCCGTGTGTGTCGGGTTTGAAGTCGGCTTCCAGAAATCTGGTTGCCCTTCCGACAGAGACAAGGACACACACGGTCCGCTGCCCCCCGACCCTTACCTGAGCGGCCGGGCAGCCGGGCGCTCAGGTGCCGGTCAGGTGACTCAGCCCTTCCGCTTCTTCTTCACCGAGGAGGTCCCGGTGTCGAGCGCGTCCGCCTTGCGCTTGTCGCCCGCCACCGCCGCCTCCTTGCTGGAGGACATGGCCTCGCCCTTGTCGTTCTTCGTGAAGAGGCGGTCCTCCTTGAGCAGCCGGTCCGGGCCGAAGGTCTGGTGCGCGTCGAAGAGGCGCTCGGCGCGCTTCGTGGGCTTGCCGTTCGCGTCCAGCGGCGTGTCGAAGCCGGTGCTGATCTTCGTGTTCTGCGTCCGGTTGCCCAGGCGCAGGTTGCCCGGCGCGTCGAAGGTGTCCTTCAGCACGTTCTTGTAGGCCCCGAAGCGCTTGTCCTGATCAGGCCCCTGCATGGCGGTGAGGGTGTTCTTGAGCGTCTCGTTGCGCTTGCCGGTGACCTGCGCCGGGGTCAGCTCTCCGTGGCGCTCCTCGAGCGTGGCGCGCGAGTAGCCCTGCATGCGGCCCGCGCCGGCGGCCTGCTGCGCCAGCCCCTTGCGCAGCTGCTTCTGGGCGTCGGCCACCTCCGCGGGGTCGGTGGCCGTCTTCAGCTTCTGCTGCGCGGCCTGGGTGTTCTTCACGCCCTCCTGGAACTGGAGCGTCTCGTGGTTGAAGACGTTCTGGCCGGTGCCGGAGGCGATGACGTGGTTGATGCTGGAGGCGGGCGCCTTGTTCTTCGGGCTCGTGGAGACCAGGGCCTCCTGCTCCGTCAGGGGCCGCCCGGACTTCTTCGCCGCGTTCGTGTACGTGGTGTGGGAGTCGCTGTACTGGGTCAGGCGCTCCAGCGCGTTCTGCGGCGTCTTCTCCGTGCCGTGCTTGCCGTAGTGCTGGAGCAACTGCTGCTTCTGCTTGTCGTTCAGGTCCGCGGTGGGGCCGTACTTCACCTGCTCGCCCACCTTCGTGGAGTTGTTGCCGACCTTGAACTGCGTCTGTCCCAGCTTGGGGCCAATGCCTCGCATGCGTCGCCTGCCTTCTATCGACGGGGCCCGGCCGGAGGGTGCGGCGGGTACACGTCATGGGGGAAGGGGCAGACTAGGGAAGCCGGGAGCGCCTGTCTTTGAGGAAGATCCCTGACGCCTCCAGGTGCCATCTCTTGAATTCTGAGCTGCTGGCACCCGCTTGACTACGGCTGTAGTCAGTCGTACCTTGCTTCTGACTACAGCTGTCGTCACGAAGGGCAGGGCGCATGAAGAAGCCGGTGGGAGAGCAGGAGCTGGCGGTGCTGCGGTACGTGGCCGAGCACGGGCCGGCGACGGTGGGCGAGGTGGCGGAGCGCTTCGGTGAGGCTCAAGGGCTGGCACGCTCCACCATCCTGACGGTGATGGAGCGGCTGCGGCTGAAGGGGCACCTGACGCGCTCGAAGGTGGACGGGGTGTTCCAGTACGCCTCGCCGGTGGCGCCGCAAGAGTTGTTGCGCGACGTCGTAGGGAACTTCGTGCAGCGCACGCTGAGCGGTTCGCTGTCGCCGTTCGTGACCTACCTGTCGGAGACGGAGGACGTGTCCGACGAAGAGCTCAAGCAGCTCCAGGACGTCGTGGCGCGCCTGCGCCAGAAGCGGAAGGAGTGAGTCCCGTGACGCCTCTCGTGACCTCGCCGTGGTGGTCGTCGTGGCCGGAGTCGGTGTGGCGCGCCTCGTGGCAGGGGGCGCTGTGCGCGCTGGCCGTGTGGCTGCTGGCCCGGACGCTGCCGCGCCTGCCCGCGGCCCTGCGCGCCGGCCTGTGGTGGCTGGTGGCGCTCAAGTTCGTGCTCACGCTGGGCTGGCCCAGGCCCATGCCGCTGGCGCTGTTGCCCGTGGATGCTGCCCCCGTGCAATTCCAGACGGTGCGTGCTCAATCCCAGACGCCGGAGACGGTGGTCGTGATGCGCACGGCGCCGGATGCGGTCGTGCGGACGCGGCTGTCTCCGCAAGGACAGACACCGGCCCCGTCGATGGGGGCGCGGGTGGCCTCCCTCCGCTCGCACCCGTGGACGGTGGGCGGTGTCTGGGCGCTGCTCGTCCTGTGGGGCGCGGGCGTGGCGTGGAAGGTGCGGGGGCACGTGATGGCATGGCGCCAGGTGCGGGGCATGCGGGAGCGCGCGCGGCCCCTGCGTCACCCGGTGCTGGAGGAGGAGGCGGAGTTCCTGGCGAACGAGGCGGGTTTGAGCCGTCCTCCCACGCTGCTCGTGTCGGACGAGGTCGTGAGCCCGCTGGCCGCGGGGCTGGTGTCGCCCGTCGTCGTGCTGCCCGCGAAGGCGCTGCGCGAGCTGCCGGAGGACTCGCTGCGCATGGCGCTGGCGCATGAGATCGCGCACCTGCGGCGCGGGGACCTGTGGCTGGGCTGGGTGCCGGCGCTGGCGGAGACGGTCCTCTTCTTCCACCCGCTCGCGCGCCAGGCGGCCCGGGAGTACGCGCTCGCTCGAGAAGAGGCGTGTGACGCGGAGGCGCTGCGCCTCACCGGCGCGGAGCCCGCGGACTACGGCGAGCTGCTCATCGCCTTTGGCATCACCCGGCCCCCGGGCAGCGCAGCGGCGCTCGGGGCGTCGGCCCACCTTCACGCGCTGCACAGGAGGCTCCGCATGCTGGAACATGTCGACGTCGTCCCCACCCAACCCCGCCGGTGGCTGAAGGGGGCGCTGTTCGCCCTCGGCGCGGTGGTCCTGATGCCCTTCCAGGTCGTCGCCAAGGCGCCCGCGGAGAGCACCGCCCCGGCCACGAAGGATGCGGCCCCCGCGTCCAAGCCCACCGTGACGGAGCACACCGCGCAGGCCTCCAACGCGAAGCCGTCGCCCGCGTCGAAGCCCACCGTGACGGAGCACACCGCGAAGGCGCCCGGCACGCCCGCGAATGCGCCGCCGCTGCCCGCGCTCCCCGCGCTGCCCCCTCCCACGCCGGGGAAGGCGACCACGCAGAGCACCACCCTGCACGTCGCGCCGCCTGCGGCGCCCGTGCCGCCCGCGCCTCCGACGCGTGGCGCGCTGCCTCCGGTGCCTACCGCGCCGCCCGCGCCTCCGACGCGTGGCGCACTGGCTCCGGTGGCGCCCGTGCCTCCGGTGGGTGGCCGGGTGGCTCCGGCGCCCATGGCCCCCATGCTCGCGGCCGCGCCGCGTCCCCCCGCGCCTCCCGCTCCGCCGGACCTGGACATCGAGGACGGCGACTCCTTCGCGTACCTCTCCGACGGCCGCACGATGATGGCCGGCTCCACGGACGACCTGTTCCTGGCGCGCACCTTCAAGCAGACGGGCAAGGACCTGCTCTTCGTGCGCCGCGACAACAAGCCCCTGATCATCCGCGACGCGAAGACGCTGGAGCAGGTGCGCAAGCTGATGGAGGACGACCGCAAGCTGGGCGACGCGCAGGGCGCGCTCGGTGAGAAGCAGTCGGCCCTGGGCGAGCAGCAGGCGGCGCTGGGCCAGAAGCAGGCGGACCTCGCCTACCCCATGTCGCAGATCGCCGCGAAGCACGCCGCCATCGCGTCCAAGCGCGCGGAGATCGCCATGGAGCGCGCCCGGCTCCACTCGCTCGCGGACGGCCCGGAGCGCGACCGCAAGGAAGCGGAGCTCGACAAGCGCGACGCCTCCTTCGACCAGGAGCTGGAGGGCCTGGACAAGCAGCAGGAGGAGCTCAGCAAGAAGATGGAGGCGCTCGGCGAGGAGCAGGAGAAGCTGGGGGAGAAGCAGGCCGAGCTCGGCGAGCAGCAGGCGAAGCTGGGCGAGCAGCAGGCGGCCAGGAGCCGCGAGAACATGAAGAAGGTCATGGCCGTCATCGACGAGGCCATCCGCAAGGGCCTGGCCGAGCCCCTGCCCACCTGAGGACGGAGGGCGCGGCCCACCGGTGACGGCGCACGCGGGGGTTCCCTATACCGGGACCCGGTGTGAAGCCTGTCTCGGAGGTCGCCATGTCCGCCGCCGTCCCGCAGCACACGTCACGCACCACCATCGACATCCTGGTGCGCCGGGTCCGTCAGGGCTCGAGCGCGTGGGCGAAGCTTTCCCTGCCGGAGCGCATCCGGCTGCTGGAGGACCTGCGCCAGGCGTATGTCGGCATCGCGGAGCCCAGCGTCCGGGCGGCCTGCGAGGCGAAGGGAATCGACCCCGGCGGGCCACTCGCGGGTGAGGAGTGGCTCGGCGGGCCCATGGTGGTGGTGCGCAACCTGCGGCTGCTGTCGGAGTCGCTGAAGGACATCCAGAAGCACGGCGTGCCCGTCATCCCGCGCAAGCACCTGCGCACGCTGGAGGACGGGCGGCTCGCCGCGAGGCTGTTTCCCCGCGACCGGCTGGAGGGGATGCTGCTGCCCGCCACCACGGGCGAGGTCTACTTCCAGCCCGGCGTCACCGCGGACAACCTGCGCGACCACCAGGCGTCCTTCTACAAGAAGCCCCACAAGGGCCGGGTCTGCGCGGTGCTGGGCGGCGGCAACGTCAACTCCATCCCGCCGCTGGACTGCCTCTACAAGCTCTTCGTCGAGGGCACCGCCTGCGTGCTCAAGATGAACCCCGTCAACGCGTACCTGGGCCCGTTCCTGGAGCAGGCCTTCGCTCCGCTCATCGCGCGCGACGCGCTGGCCATCATGTACGGTGGCGCGGAGGAGGGCGCGCAGCTGGTCCACCACGACGCGGTGGACGAGGTGCACATCACCGGCAGCGACAAGACGCACGACGCGCTGGTGTGGGGCCCGCCCGGCCCGGAGTCCGACGAGCGCCGCCGGAAGAACGAACCACTGCTCGCGAAGCGCGTCTCCAGCGAGCTGGGCAACATCTCCCCGGTGGTGGTGGTGCCGGGGCCGTACTCGGACGGCGAGCTGCGCTTCCAGGCGGATGACATCGCCGGCATGGTCGCCAACAACGCGTCCTTCAACTGCAACGCGGCGAAGCTGCTGGTGCAGCCCAAGGACTGGGCCCAACGCGGCCCGCTGATGGACCGCATCCAGATGAGCCTGGGCCAGGCGCCCGTGCGCCGCGCGTACTACCCGGGCGCGCAGGAGCGCTGGCGCCAGTTCACCGACGCGCGCGCGAACCTGCGCCTCGTCGGCAACCCCGGCGAGGGCGACCTGGCCTACGCGCTGATTCCAGACGTGGATCCGTCCAAGACGGACGACCGCGTGTTCCACCACGAGCCCTGGTGCACGGTGCTGTCGGAGACGGGCCTGCCGGGCTCCGACGAACCGGTGGCCTTCCTGGAGGCGGCGGTCGCGTTCCTCAACGAGAAGGTGTGGGGCACCCTCAACGCGATGCTCATCGTCCACCCGAAGACGATGCGCGACCCGAGGGTGCGTGAGGCGGTGGAGAAGGCGGTGCGGGACCTGCGCTACGGCACGGTCGCCCTCAACACCTGGCCCGCGGCGGGCTACGCGCTGGGCAGCATGCCCTGGGGCGGCCATCCGTCCGCGTCGCCCCGGGACATCCAGAGCGGGCAGGGCTGGGTGCACAACACGTTCATGCTGGAGTCCATCGAGAAGTCCGTCCTGCGCGCTCCGCTCACCTCCCTCATCCCGCCCCCGTGGGTGCCAGGTCATAAGAGCATGGCGACGCTGTCCCGCCGGTTGATGGAATTCGAGCAGTCCCCGTCCTGGTGGAAGCTGCCCGGTGTCGCCCTGGCCGCGCTGCGCCGCTAGGGGCAGGCGGGGAGGCGGGGAATCGGGAGGCTCGTGGTAGGTAGGGGGCCATGGCATCCAGGTACGCGCAAGAGGGTGGGCAGTCGCTCCAGCAGGGTCAGCCCGCGGAGGCGGTGAAGGCCTTCCAGAAGGGCCTCTCCATTGATCCGAAGGACGTGGACTGTCTGATGGGCCTGGTGCGCACCCACCTGAGCACCGGCGCCGCGAAGGAGGCGGAGAGCGCCGTGACGCGCCTGTTGCAGGTGCAGCCGGACAACACGGAGGCGCAGGCGCACCTGGCCATGCTCAAGGCGCAGGCCGGGGACCCGGTGGCGCTGGTGACGCTCAAGGCGCTGGCCGCCGCGCCCACCGCCGGCTACTTCGAGCGCTTCAACCTGGGCACGCTGCTGGCCGAGCGCGGCGACCTGGCGGGCGCGAAGGCCGCCTTCGAGGCCGCGCAGGTGGTGGCGCCCCACAGCGTCTACCCGCACTTCGAGCTGGGCCGCATCGCGATGCTGCGCAAGGACTCCGCCGCGGCGGCGGTGCACTTCCAGCAGGCCGCGGCGCTGGCGCCCCAGGAGGCGCTGCCGCACCTGATGCTGTCGCGCGCGCACGCGGCGAACGGCGCCATCGGGGCGGCCATCGCGGCGTCCACGCGGGCCCTGGAGCACGCGCAGGGCCGCACGCGCGTGGCGGTGTTGCAGGACCTCTTCCGCCTCTACCTCCAGGCCAGCAGCAAGGACGCGGCCCGCCGCACCATCCTGGAGCTGCGCGAGCTGGACCCCTCGCAGGTCCGCTACGTCCACCTGCACGGCCTGGCCTGCATGCTGGCCGGTGAGCTGGAGGAGGCGAAGGCGCTCTTCGCGGAAGCGCTCCAGCGCGCGCCGAACCAGTGGGACATCCGCCACTCGCTGGCGCAGGCGCACGAGGCGCTGGGCGAGCGCGCCGAGGCCCGCAAGCTGTTGGAGGAGATTGTCGCGGTGGTGCCCCAGGAGCCCGGCCCCACCAACGACCTGGTGCGCCTGTTGATGGGAGACCAGGACCACGCGCGCGCCCGCGTGCTGCTGGAGCGGGTGCTGGAGGCGAACCCCCAGGACGCGCTCACGCACCTGAACCTGGCGCGCGCTACCCAGCCGTTCGACCGGGCGGAAGCCACCAGGCACGCCCGGCAGGCGCAGTCGCTGGGCGCGGACGCCGCCGTGAAGGACCAGGCGGCGCAGCTGCTGACGGAGCTGAGCGGCTGACGCACCCCGTCTTCCCCCAGCCCGGGGCCGTGCCTACCTTCAGGCCCGGTCCAAGGGGGGCGTGATGCGCAAGGCGGAGCAGGCACTCATTGAACAGCTGGAAGCGCGCTTCCGGGAAGTGACGCGGCTGCTCTACACGACGTCCATCCCCGCGCCGGTGCTGGACGCGGAGCTGATGCCGATGATCGCGGAGGACGTCACCTTCACGGACCCCTGGCAGAAGGGGGGCGGCAAGGAGACGTACCGCAAGGGCGCGGCGGGCTTCCACTGCATGTTCCGCTTCGACTTCGACATCTACCAGCTCAACGTCCAGCTGGAGCCGGACGGCAAGAGCGGGCGGGCCATCGTGGACGGGGTGATGAACCTCAAGCAGTTCGCGTGGCTCTACACGTACCCGCTGCGCACCATCCTCGTTTACGACTTCACGCTCCAGCGCGGCGAGGACGGCGGCGAGGTGCTGCCGCTCATCCACGCGCACGAGGAGATGTGGAGCTTCGGCGACATGATCGCCAACGTGCCCGGCGTGGGCGCGCTCTACGAACGGTTCCGCAACGCCTTCAGCGTGGGCTTCCTGGCGGCATCCGCGGTGTGCGGGCGCCTCAAGCGGGGATGAGCCTTTCCGCCTGAAGCTGCTTCATCAGCGCGACCATGGCCTCCGTGCTGTCCAGGTGCATCTCCTGGAAGCCGAAGCGGCGGGCCTTGTTCACGTCGAAGAACGCGTCGTTCTCCACGCCGAAGATGAAGTCGCCGAAGGCCCAGTTGGCCAGCTTCTTCAGGCCGTGCGGATGCAGGCCATGGCGCTGCGTCAGCGCCTCCCAGACGGGGGATTTGTCCCGCATCGCCTCCGTGAGGGAGAAGGGCTGCGGATCCGCGCACGGGATGCCGAACGCGTCCGCGATGCGCGGGAAGACCTGGCTCCAGCGGAAGACGTCGCCGTTGGTGATGTTGAAGATTTCGCCCGCGCAGGCCTCGTTGAGGGCGGACCACTCCATGGCCTTGGCCAGCACGGTGGCGTCCGTCACGTTGGCCAGGATGGAGTACGCGCGAGGCGTGGAGGGGAAGCGCAGCGGGACGCGCAACGCCTTGCACAGCGACGCATACACGCCAATGAGGTTGCCCAGGTTCATGGGGTTGCCCACGGCCAGGCCCATCATCATGTCGGGCCGCAGGGCGGTCCAGCTCCAGCGCCGGCCCTGGGACGCGTCGCGCAGGAAGTCCTCCTGGTCGTAATAGAAGTTGGGAGGGAAGTGACGAGGGTCCGTCTCCTTCGCGGGCGTCTTGTAGAGGCCGAACTGCGCGCCGTACGCCTTGCCGCCCTGGATGAAGGACACGTGGCGGAAGCCCGGAGCGTGCCGCTCCAGCGCCTCCACGGTGTTGCGCAGCAGCGACACGTTGATGCGCGTGAGGTCCGAGGCGTCCGGGTGCTCCTGGTAGGCCGCGAAGAAGACGTGGGTCACGTCGCGCAGCCACTCCGACGCGCTGGCGAGCGAGTCCGGCGACATCAAGTCCAGCGACTTCACCTCCGCGCGCGTGGCGAAGTCCGGCGCGCGGCGCGACACGGCCTTCACCTTCCAGTCCGGCCGCGTGTCCAGGTACGTGAGCAGGTTGCGGCCAATGATGCCGGTGGCGCCCAGCACCAGCGCCGTGTACTTCGTCGTCATGTGAAGACCCTCAATTCAATCGCTCAGCGCTTGATGCGAGTTTTGCGCCCCTTCGCCGGCGTTGTGGGCCGTTGCTTCTCGACGATGGCTGACTTGGCGTAGATGCCGCGTCCCTCACTGCTACCCTGGAACTCGATCGTATCGGTGAGCACAACAGTGCCGTGCTTGTTCAACAGGGTGAGTTCTTTTGAGATTGCTTCGTCGATGAGGTGCTTCTGGACGATACGAAGGCGCTTCTTCTTGGCTTTGGCGTTGCTTACGAGATAGCCGTAATGGAAGTAGCGAGCGCCTTGAGCGATACGTGCATGCTTGGGGTTTTCAATGCCGCGGAGCACATCCGAAATTCGTGCGGAATCAAGGTGGTTCTTTAGTCGATTCCGTAGGTTGAGCGTTTCGCCGATGTAGAAGGGGGTGGAGCTTTCGCCAAACCTCCGAGCGAAGTAGTAGACGCCTGCCCTCTCCTCAATGCTCTCAAGGTCGGTAGCCGTGTACTTCTCAAGCTTGTTCTTGGAGAGCAGGATGGGTTTCTGCCAGTCGATAATGATGTTCATTTCTGTCCTGGGCGGGATGGTGAGCTTGCGTTGTGAGTGTTGGTTTTGTCGCTGTCGGCTGAACTGTCCGCGTCCCTCTCTAGCTGTGCTTGTCTATCCACGCGGGACAGTCGTTGATCAGGATACGGGTTACCTCTAGCGCTACAGCAAGAGTGGCCATCCTCAGGCTGCGGAAGTCCTTGCGTCCCAACGTAGCCACTTCGCGCAAAGTGGCGCTAAAATTGCGCAGTTCGCTCGTGAGCAGGGCCAATTCTCCCGAAAGTCGCCTGCTTCACCGCAGCCACCGTCTGTCTGACGCCGTCCTTCATCACCATCTCGAAGGTGGCTTCGCACTCGTGCGCGTCTCAGTCGCCAATAGGCTGGCGAAGTATTGCCTTGAAACGCGGCTCCAATCCAGCCGGTTCGGGCCCTTGAGCGCTGAGTCAAACTAGCAAGTGAATGGATCCTCATGCGCGCTGTCTTCATTCCAGTAGCCAGTGCGCACAGAGAGGAATTGCTCAATGGCATTCATGTCCTGCATGCCAGGTGCGAGTTGGAGACCCATGGCGTCAAGTATCGCAGTCATATTGAGCTTTCGGTGCTCCTCAAGTTCTTCGTATGAGCAGAGGAGTTGAAGCGGGACCTCGGGGGCGTCTTCAGGCTCAGGGCTGTTGAGCATGGCGGAAGCGAATTGCCGTAGTTGCTGACCCGTTAAGAGGGCAATTTCTTCAGTCTGTGTACGCCGATAGTTATGGGTGATAGAAAAGACTGCCGCAAGAATGTGCCAGTCGAGCCATCCGCGACGCCTCAGTTCCTCGATAACGCGCACGAATGTCGGCTCGCGTCGCAGTCTTGGAAGCGTCCTGCTAAGGACCCTCGTATATGTAGTGTATCTGCTATGGAGACGGTCTTGCAGGGTCTCACCTCTAATCTTCTCGATTCTTGCGCTCCGCCAACTCAGTTCAACCGAGGATGTGGGAGGAACATCCAATCGTGCGTCTGGAGCGCAGAAGGAGCGTCGCTCCTCTTCCGCGAAGATATCTGGCGTGTACAGGGATAAAAACAGGTTGCTAAAGGGACTTGCTACGAACACTTTCCCGGTAATGCCGTCGCGGAAGGATGAGTCGAGTAACTTCAGGAAATCGGCGCGGGGAAGGAGAGCTAGTTCTCCAAGTATTTGCACTGCCAAGGCGAAAACATCAGAAGCCAAGTATCCTTCGGGCCTTGAAGGCGTTACCTTTGGGATTTGGACCCGCCAGTGGTTCGCATCAGTGCCCGAAAGTCGCTCCACTTCGGGAGTTTCTGTCCCAGCCAACTCAGCAAAGATGGTCGCAGTGGTAGGCAAAATGTACATCTCGTAGTCCGAGAACTCTGCGAGGACCATTTGAAGCGTGCTCGCCAAACCCTCCGCTGCACATGAAGCTTCACGTGTGTTACTGAATTGAAGACTCCACGTCACGCCGAGGGCTGCCCACTTGATCGTCCGTGTGTGCCCCGTGTCGCCGAATGCCCCTGAAGTCAAATCCTCTTGCAGCGACTTGCGCAGCGCATCGTCGGACTTTCCGTTCCACTCGTTCATATATCTAGCGAGAGAACCCTTGATGTAGCTTGCGAGCCCCGCCGCTTCGGCGAATTCCCAAAGAGCCTTGCTGCAACGTGAGTCGGCCCCAACGCTACACGCAATAATCGTTGCGAAGCGCTGGACGCAGGCGGCCATGTCGCCATGAATGTCCAGATCTCCGGGCTCGTGCCGGAGCGCGGTGTGAGTCGATACGACCAGAGGCATAAGCGCTCCGTGAGAGAACCAAGCGCCTTGCGCGTAGTCGGCTTCGGTCACCTTCAAGAGCGATGCTGGAAGCAGTTGGGCGACGGCATCATCCTTTGCGGTCGCTGCCAAAATTGTAGCAGCGAGCGCGTAGTACTTTGCGGCCGCAGGAAGTCGTAGCTGCAAATAGCAGTCGGCGATCAGTCGCATCGCGAGAACAGACGCGCCGAGCGTTCCATGGGCGAACCAGTCAATTTTCGCCCGGTGCAAATCACGCAGAGCCATCCGGATGCGTCCTGCCTTCGCCGACACCAGTGCGCGCTGATAGCAACGGTTTGCACCAACGGCCTTGCCGTGTCGTAGGCTGACCTCACGGTCGATAATTTCCGTCAGCTTCGAGTAGGCGTTGAGGTCGGACACGTGCTCTGCGCAGGCCGTGAGAACTTCTGAAAAGCGGTCCAAGGGAAAGAGCGGCGCCTTGGGCAGGTGCGCTGCAAACTGGAGCCACCATCGGACCGCCTCATCGAACTTGGCGGGGAGGTCCATGCCGTGCGTGACTCGCAGGCACAAATCGCCTCGGTTCTGGAGGAGAAGACACCGGTCATTCTCGGAGCGTGTACTTGCTAGTCGCCGCTCAATCTCAGATTGGAGGCTGGCCGCCCAGGTGGACAGCTTAATCTCATCGATATGCAGTGCTCCTGCGAGAACACCGCCGTGGCAATAAGCGAGAAGGAGGACTGCGTCGTCAATGTCGACGAGGTCGGCGGATGATGTGGCCGCTGTGAAGAATGCTTCGATATGGCCGACACAGTCATCGGCGGCGCCAAGTCCTCGGATACTTGCCACGGAGAGCTCGTACCTCACCTTCCGCTGCAAAGAGGCCGGCTGGTCGGCAGACAGGTACCGCTCCAGGCGGGCTCGCCAAATGAGAATGTCCGCGCGGACCTCCTCATTATAAGTGGCGTAGCGTGCCGCCTGCTTCAGTTCGATGAAGTTCGCGAAGGTCAGCGCCTCTGACTCCTCTGTTTCGTGCTTAAGGAGCTTCCGATACCAGTCAGGGGCGTCGCTGGAGACCTCGGGCAGAATCTCCGACGGAATGCTCAAGTAGCGAGCGGCAATCCAAAAGTGCTTCCGTTGTGCGAGCAGTTCGGAAATGGCTTGGCCATCGAAAATTTCCAAATCGATGCCGAAATTCTCTGCTGCGGTTGTCTTCAGCTTGTTACGCTTCGCGACCGGGAGATCATGCGGAGAGAAGCAATAAACTAGACTGCCTGGGAATCCAGAGTCTCGGATCCGCTTTAGATCAGACTTCACCTTCAATGGAAGTTCGCGCTCCAAAGTACAGATAAATGCGATCCTGATATTCCCGTCGGTGCCGAGAAATCCTGTCGCATGTTTCCCGGCTGATTGCAGGAAGGTACGAAAAGTCTCGAAGTCTCGGCCTTGGTCTCCACCCGAAGACACTGGGCCCGTCGCTGGAAGAATATGAGGACAGATAGCGCCTCGTGCCAAATGTCGGCACAAGTGCTCGAATTCATGGTGGCCGTTCTTTGCCGATAGCTGGGCTAACTGGAACCGCACGTAATCAGCGATTTGGTCTGGAGTGGCCATCTTGGAGTTTTAGACCATAGGACAAACAGGGGTTCTATGGAGAGTGAGGCGTGGTTGAGATCTAGAGCCGACGGGAGAGGACCGCTTGCAGGTCTCCCGGCTGTGCGCCTTGCTGGACTAGGGACCGTGCTGACTGTTGGTACGAATTGGTCACTTCGGATCTTCCACGAGGAAGTCTTCCCTTGGGATGCAGCTGGAGATCGGAGGGAAATGACCAAGTATTATTACCGGCCGAACAGGCCGCGCTTCTTCGCCGGCTGCGCCTGTCCGCCCAGTCGTGACAGCCGCTGGCCCAGGATGCGGCTCATCTCCAGCGCGACGGCGGGATTGGCCATCATCACGCCGCGGAAGTCCTCGCGGCCCACGGCGGCCAGCTCGCACGGCGTGGACGTGACGGCGGTGGCGTTGCGAGGCTCGCCCGTGAGCAGGGCCAGCTCTCCGAAGAAGCCGCCCTGCTTCACCGTGGCCATCGTCTGCCGCGAGGCGTCCTTCATCGCCACCTCGCCGGAGATGACCACGTAGAACGTCTCGCCCGCGTCGCCCTGGCGGAACAGCTCCGTGCCCGCGGGCGTCTGGAGCAGCTCCGCGCCGCGCGCCACCGCCTCCAGCTCTCCGTCACTCAGGGGTGCCAGGAAGTCCAGCTTGCGCAGGGTCGTCGCCAGCGACGACGCCACGCCCGCGCCCAGCGGCGGCTCCGACGTGAGGAACTCCACCGCCTTCGCCACCTGCGTGCGGCGCGCCACGAGGATGACGTTGTGGCCGGCCTTCAGCTGCGTGTTGCCCTCCGGCAGCGCGGTGTGGCCCTGCGGATCCACCATCGCGATGAAGATGCACTCGCGAGGAAAGCCCTCCATGCCGCGCACCTGCGCCACCGTCTGCCCCGCCACCCGGGCGCGCACGGGAATGGCCAGCTCGAACAGGAGCGCATCACCGCTGCTGAGCGGCAGCGACCCGGACACCTGCGGGAAGTCGATGGCGGTGGTCATCTTGGAGACCACCACGTCCGCCTCCGCGACCAGCTCCTTCACGCCGGCCAGCCGGTACGCGTCGCGGTAGCTCGTGTCCAGCATCCGCACCATCAGGCGCGCGCTGGACGTGGAGCGCACCAGCATGGCGAACGCCAGGTTCGCCGGGTCGTGCGCCAGCACCGCCGCCGCCACGTCCGCGGTCCCGATGCCCGCCGCCTCCAGCACGCGCGGGTTGGTGGCATCCCCGCACACCGTCACCACGCCCACCTCGTCGAAGAGGCGCGCGCAGATGCCCGCGTCGCGTTCGATGACCGTCACCGTGTGCTGCTCCGACACGAGCCGCGCCGCCAGCGCGCCGCCCACCCGTCCTCCCCCCGCGATGACGATCCTCATGACGCCTTCTGCTCCTTGCCTTCCATGTTCGCGTGGCCGCCGTGCAGCACCTTCTCCAGGTCCAACATCCGCGCGTCCAGGTGCGCCAGCATCTCCTCCGCCGTCGCCTCCGGAATCAGCCCGTTGCGCCGGGCGCCCTGCAACGCCGTGCGCTCCGCGTCGATGAGCCGCCTGCGCGTGCTCAAGAGGTCCTTCGCCCCTTCCGCCAGGTGCTGCTCGCTGATGCGCCGCAGCTCCCGCTCCGCCCGGGCGATGTTCACCTGGTACTCGCTGCGCAGGTGCTCATAGGCCGCGCGCGGCAACAGCCCCTGCGTATGCAGGGCCTCCAGCTCCACGTGCGCCGCGCGGCTGGCGATGAGCTTGCCGCGCTGCTCCGCCATCTCCAGCGCCACCGCGTCCTGCTGGAACAGCCCCAGCGCCTTGAGCGCGCCCGTGAGCATCAACCCCTGGCCCACCATGGACACCAGCGTGACGCCGAACGCGATGGAGACAATCTGTTCGCGCGCGGGCGTGGACTCCGGAAGACCCAGCGCCAGACCAATGGACAGCGCGCCCTTGATGTTGCCCAGCAGGAACACGTGCTGCCAGCGCAGCGGGATGGACTCCGCGGGCTTGAACATGCGCAACAGCAGGAAGGGCAGGTAGATGGCCACCGCGCGCCCCACCACCACCGCGACCACCGCCATGCCCACGCCCGGCAGGTGCCCCTGGAGCGCCTCCGGCCGCGTGTCCAGGCCCACGGAGAGGAAGAGGAACGTGTTGACGCCGAAGGTGGCGTACTCCCAGAAGGAGTGGATGGCCACCTGGCTCTGCGGCGGCACCTCCCGCCGCAGCGTCACGCCCACCGCCAGGCCCGCCACCACCGCGGAGATGGCGCCCGACAGGTGCACCTCTTCCGCCATCACGTAGGACGCCAGCGCCACCGCCGTCGTCACCATGATCTCCGCGAGCGGATCCTCCGCGCGCCGGATGATGAAGCCGCCCAGCAGGCCCAGCGCCAGGCCCACCACCGCGCCGCCTATCGACGCGAGCAGCACGTGGCCGCTCAAGGAGCCCAGCGAGGGCGCCGCGCCGCCCGCCACCACCGCCGCGATGGCCGTGTACGCCACCAGCGCGGTGCCGTCGTTGAAGAGGCTCTCGCCCTGGATGATGCCCGCCAGCCGCCCGGGCACCGGCGCGCGGCGGAACGCGTAGAGGATGGACACCGTGTCCGTCACCGCGAGGATGGAGCCGAGCAGCAGCGCGGGCCCCCACGCCAGGTGCAGCATCCAGTGCAGCGAGGCGCCGGTGGCGCCAATGGCCAGCACCATCCCCAGCGTGGACAGCAGGCCAATGGGGACCGCGTTCGCGCGGATGCCATTGAGGTCCGCCATGATGCCGCCCTCGAAGAGCAGCAGGGGAAGGCAGATGAGGAAGACCACCTGCGGGTTGAGCGGGGGCACGCCCGGCAGCAGGTGTGCGACGGAGATGAGCAAGCCACCAAGCACCAGCGCGACGTTGTACGGCACGCTGGCCCGCTTGGCGGCGATGGCAAGCGCGATGGCCGCCACCATCAAGCCAATTAAAATAGGTACTTCCAGCAGCACGGCGACTCCACTGGGACCAAGGGAGGGCGCGAAGTTTTCCAGATTCATGCGGACCGTGCACGGCCACCGTCCGCTTTTCGTCGCCGGAGGTCCGCGTGGTACAGCAGCGGCCCTGATGAAATCCGGCTCGCTGGACACCCTGGTGCTCTCCGTCACGGCCCTGCGCAAGACGTACGGCGGCCGGGCGGCCGTGGATGGCATCTCCTTCCATGTGCGCCGAAACGAAATCGTGGGGCTGTTGGGACCCAACGGCGCGGGCAAGAGCACCACCATCAACATGCTCCTGGGCGTGCTCCAGCCCACCTCCGGCACCATCGCCATCGAGGGCACGGACCTGGAGACCCAGCGGGTCAAGGCCCTGTCCCGCACCAACTTCGCCGCCGTCTACTCGCCCCTGCCCGGCAACCTCACCGTGGCGCAGAACCTGCGCGTCTTCGGCCTCATCTACGGCGTGAAGGGGCTGTCCGCCCGCATCGAGTCCCTGCTGGAGCAGTACGACCTGAAGCGCTTCCGCGACACCAAGTGCGGCGTGCTGTCCTCTGGCGAGCAGACGCGCGTGTCCCTGGCCAAGGCCATGCTCAACGAGCCCCGCCTGCTCCTGCTGGACGAGCCCACCGCGTCGCTGGACCCGGCCACCGCGCTGGACATCCGCACCCGCATCAAGGCCTTCGCCGCGCAGGGCGACAGCAGCGTGCTGTGGACGTCCCACAACATGTACGAGGTGGAGTCCGTCTGCGACCGCGTCCTCTTCCTGGCGCGCGGCCGGGTGCTGCTGGAGGGAGACCCCAGGACGCTGCCCCGAGAGCACGGCAAGGCCACGCTGGAGGAGCTGTTCATCGCCGTGGCCAACGAACCGCTGTCGCTGGAGAGGAGCGAAGCGCCATGAACCTGGACCACGTCGCGGGCATCGCGCTGCGCCAGTTCTATCTCTACAGGGGCAACTTCGCGCGCGTGGTTCCGCTGTTCGCCTGGGTGGCCGTGGACATGGTGCTGTGGGGCTTCATGACCCGGTACCTCAACGAGGTGGCCTCCTCCGGCTACGACTTCGTGCCGGCGCTGCTGGGCGCGGTGCTGCTCTGGGACTTCTTCGCGCGCGTGATGCAGGGGCTCACCACGGGCTTCTTCGAGGACGTCTGGTCGCGCAACTTCCTCAACGTCTTCGCCACGCCGCTCACGCTGCCGGAGTACGTGGGCGGCCTGGTGGTGACGAGCATCGCCACCAGCGCCATTGGCCTCGTCGTCATGCTGCTGTTGTCCACCACGGTGTTCGGCCTGTCCTTCGCCGCGTACGGAGCGCTGTTCATCCCCTTCGTGATGGTGCTGTTCCTCTTCGGCATCGCGCTGGGCATCCTGAGCAGCGCGATGGTCTTGAGGTTGGGGCCCGCGTCGGAGTGGTTCGTCTGGCCCATCCCCAGCCTGCTGTCCCCGTTCGTGGGCGTCTTCTATCCGCTGTCCACGCTGCCGGAGTGGATGCAGTGGGTGGCGAAGCTGTTGCCCCCGTCCTACGTCTTCGAGGGCGTGCGCACGCTGGTGGCCGGCGGCGAGTTCTCCGGCGCCACGCTCGGGTGGGGCTTCGCGCTGGCGCTCCTGGACATCGTGCTGGCGGCCTGGGTCTTCCAGCGCGTCTACCGCTACGCGGTGCGCACGGGCCTGCTGGCCCGCTACAGCGCGGAGAGCGTGAGTTAGCGCCGCACGCGCAGGAGCAGGTCCTTTTTCGGGCCGCACTCGCCCCGGCCGTCGCAGTTGCTGGTGGTGACGTACAGGTGGCCGTCGGGGCCCATCAGCACGTCGCGCAGGCGGCCCCAGGTGTCGCGCAGGTACACCTCGTGCTTCGCCACGCGCCGGGGCTCGTTCGCATCGAACTCCACCCGGTGCAGGTGCTTGGACTTGAGCGTCCCCACCAGCAGCGACCCCGTCCACTCCGGGATGGCGCTGCCCGTGTAGACTGCGGCGCCGCCCGGGGGGGCCGCGTCGTCGAAGGTGAGCGACGGGGTGATGCGCCCGGCCTGCGTCTCGCACGAATAGATGCCGGGCCAGCCCAGGTTGTCGCCCGCCTTCACCACGTTCACCTCGTCGTGGCCAAAGCGCATCGTCTCACCGCTGGGGCCGTGGTCGGTGACGTACAGCGTGGTGGCGTCCTTCCAGTCAAAGCCTTGCGTGTTGCGCACGCCCGTGAGGAACGCGGGTGAGTTGGGAAAGGGGTTGTCCTGGGGCACCGCGCCGTCCGGCGTCAGGCGCAGCAGCTTGCCCGCGGGGTTCATCACGTCCTGGGACAGGTCCGGGTCGCGCGAATCGCCCGTGCCCACGTACAGCATGCCGTCCGGCCCGAAGCGCAGCCGCCCGCCGTCGTGGTACTTCGCGGACGGGATGCCGCCGTAGATGACGCGCTCGAAGGTCGCGCTCGTGCCGTCCGGCGACAGCGTCCATCGCTCCACCCGGTTCTGCGCCTTCCCGTCCGCCTGGGTGGTGACGTACAGGTAGAACCAGCGGTTCGTCGCGAAGTCCGGGTGCGCGGCGATGCCCAGGAGGCCTCCTTCCCCGTTGGCCGTCAGGGGCAGCGTGGCCACGGCGCCCGGCTGCAGCTGGCCTCCACGCAGCAGGCGCACGCGGCCGGGCCGCTCGGTGATGAGCGCGTCGGCGGCCGAGCCTGGCGTGCCCGGCAGGAAGGCCACGCCCCAGGGGACCTCCAGCCCTTCGGCCACCACGTCCACGGTGACGGGCGCGCTGCCGTCCTGGCCCCAGCCGTCCTCCATCAGGACGCAGTCCGCGGCGGAGGCCGTGCCCTGCGCCTGGCTCCTGCGGCAGCCGGAGGCGGAGGCGGTGAGCACCACGAGGGCGGACAGGAGCAGGCGGCGGGAGCGCATGCGGACAATCTAGCGTTGGTGAACGGGGCCTACCGACCCGGAAGGGGGGCAGGCGAGCGCATTCCCGACCGGGAGACGGTGCCGGACGGCGTTGTCGCGGCCCCTGTCGTGGGCACCTTGCTCGGGCGGGTTCAACGACACCAACGCCCAGGCGGGAGGCAGTTCCATGGCGCGCATCGCATTCATCGTGGCCAACGACTTCGAGGACTCCGAGTTCCAGGTCCCCTACGACAAGCTCAAGCAGGCGGGCCACGAGCCCGTCGTCATCGGCGTGGAGGCGGGCAAGACGCTCAAGGGGAAGAAGGGCGCCGAAATCCGCACGGAGAAGGCCGTGAAGGAGCTGAAGGCCGCGGACTTCGCCGCGCTGGTCATCCCCGGCGGCTATTCGCCGGACCACCTGCGCATGGACATCTCCATGGTCGGCTTCGTGCGCGACTTCTTCAAGGCGGACAAGCCCATCGCCGCCGTCTGCCACGCACCGTGGATGCTGGTGGAGGCGGACATCGCGGACGAGCGCACCGTCACGTCGTTCCCCTCCATCAAGACGGACCTCATCAACGCTGGCGCACGCTGGGTGGATCGCCAGGTGGTGGAGGACGGCAACCTCATCACGTCCCGCAAGCCGGACGACCTGGACGCCTTCTGCGCCGCCCTCCTGCGCCAGCTGAAGGACGGCATCGCCCCACGTCTGGAGTCACCTCTGGCCCCCGAAGCGGCCGCGGACCGCGCACCGCCAGTGCACTGAGCCAACACCCAGGCGAAACATGGTCCAACAGGACCCAGGCCCCAGGGTGCTCCAGGCGCCCTGGGGCCTCTACGTGCGCCGCGTCAGAACGGATTTCCGCCGCCTGGCGGCGCCTGCCTGCCCCCGTCCCCAGAGGGAAACTGTTGGCGAGCGGACCCGTCATCCGTCCGCCGCATTGCGTTGTCTGGAGCATGCGTCGGGTTTTTGCTCCTCTGGAATTGTTCCGTTGTCTTTGGGCCTCCGGTACAAGACACTCAGACGTCTGTACGGGGTTTCACCAACCCCAGGGGAGTCATTCATTCCCTGAATTTTACAGCTGAGTTGCTATTATGCAGCTCCATTGCTTATCATCAGGAGCGCAACGCCCCCTTGACGGACTGCGCTATCACGGACGGTCTCTGTGGACTCCCCCATGAATCCGGCCCCCCGTACCGTGGTGTCCCCGCCCCGTCAGGTCGTCCGGGCCGTGCTGAACGAAGCGCTGGAAAGCAAGATGGGCGGCGAGGTGGTGGTGAAGTCCGCCACGGTCTCCGGCCGCATCTTCGTGGTGGAGCACAAGGTGGCGTGGACGGTGCTCACCGGCCCGGGCGCGCGCAGCTTCTCCACGGCGCTCATCGACGCGAAGCTGGTGAGCCGCGAGGACGTCGAGCAGGTGATGGCGGAGTGCCGCAAGAGCGGCGGCAACTTCTGCGAGACGCTGGTGTCGTGGGGCCTGGTGCCGCGCGACACGCTGCGCGACCTGCTCTGCCACCACGTGCGCGGGCAGCTGGACACGCTCTTCGGGCTGACGGAGGCGCAGGCCCTCTTCGTCCCGCAGCCCCGCTCCTACTCCAGCCAGCTGACGTTCGAGCTGGCGGAGCTCACCGCCGACACGATGCAACCGCAGCCTGCCCTTACGCAGTCGCAGTCCCCCTCGGGTCCCCCCGTCCTACTGGAAGGTGAAGTCATGGCGAACGTGAAGCAGGCGCTGGAAGAGGCGATGAAGATTGAGGGAGCGTTCGCGGTCTGTCTCGCGGATGCCAACAGCGGGATGACCCTGGGCAGCGTGGGCGGCAACGCGACGTTCAACGTCGAGGCGGCGGCCGCGGGCAACACCGAGGTGATGCGCGCCAAGCTGAAGACGATGAAGGCCCTGGGCATCAAGGACCGCATCGAGGACATGCTCATCACCCTGGGCGAGCAGTACCACATCATCCGCCCGCTCGCGGCGCGCGAGGGCCTGTTCCTCTACATCGCGCTGCACCGCGCGAACTCGAACCTGGCCATGGCGCGCTTCCGCATGGCGGACGTGGAGAAGACCATCCAGCTCTGAGGCCGGGCTCAGTGGTCTCCCGCGCGCTTCTCACCGGCCTCCACGCGCACGGCCAGGCGGTTGCCGCGCGGAGGCAGCGGGCAGGTGGCGAAGCGCGTGAAGGCGCACGGCGGATTGTAGGCGCGGTTGAAGTCCAGCACGACGCGCCCGTCCTTGTCCGGCAGCGGCGCTTCGAGGAAGCGGCCCGCGCCATAGGTGGCGTCGCGGTTCGTCTCATCGCCGAAGATGATGAACAGCTCGTCCGAGCCGTCCTCCGCCACGGGCATCAGCCGGTACTCCTTGCCCGCCACCGTGAAGACGAGCGTGCCGGCGGACTTCATCTCCTCCGAGTAGCCCAGCACCGTGGGCACGCTGAGCATGCGCGGCTTTTCATCCGGCACCAGCCGCGCCTCCACCTTCCAGTCCGCGCTGGCGGGATACAGCGGGATGCCGTGGAACTGCTTGCGCGCGGCGGCCTCTGAATCCTTCACGCGCACGCCCAGCCGTTCCTGGCGGCGGATGACCTGGAAGTTCACGCTGCCCAGGCGCAGCACGTCCGGCGCGCCTTTTTCGTCTGTCTTCAGCGCCCCCCCCGTGAAGGGCTTGCCCTCCAGCGTGAAGGCCGCTCCGGGCGCGGGCTGGAAGCTCACGCTGTCACCCTTGCGCACGAAGGTGCCCGCCCTGGACGGCGCCGGCGCGGGCAGGACCACCGCGCTGCCGGGCGCGGAGCCGGCCGTCTGCTCGCCCTCCTTCAGCCAGGTGAGCCCCACCAGCGTGAGCCAGCCGTCCGGCGACGTCAGGCGCTGCAGCCGCTCGGCGTGCCACGCCTGGGTGGCGGCGGCGACGTCCTCCGCGGGGGCCTTCCTGGGCGCGGCCTGCGCGGCGGGTTTCGGCAGCGGCTTCGCGGGCGGCGAGGCCTGCAGGGCCAGGGACAGGACCAGGGCGAGGGTGCTCATGCGGCCAATGTCTAGCAGGAGCCCGGCCGGGTTGCGCGCGGCCGGCCCTCCGTGCAAAGGCTTGAGAAACCTTCCATGAACCTGGACCTCCACTCCGCGCCCCCGGCCAGTGCCCTGCGCAAGCTCGCGCTGGGGACGTGGCGCGCGCCCAGGGACCCCACCGCCTATGCGTCGCTGGAGGTCCGCATGGAGCCGGCGCTCGCCTTCATGGCCACGCACCGCACGCGCACCGGCCGCCGGCTGACGGTGACGCACCTGGTGGCGAAGGCCGCGGCGGACGCGCTCGGCCGCTACCCGGAGGCCAATGTCGTGCTGCGCGGCCAGCGTCCCTGGCTGCGCGAGGACGTGGGCGTCTGCGTGCTGGTGGTGCAGCCGGCGAGCGGCGCGTCGCGCGTGGACCTGACCACCGCCACCGTGCACCGCGCGGACCAGAGGTCGCTGGAGGACCTGGCGGACGCCATGGAGTCGCGGGTGTCGCGGGTCCGCGCGCGCGAGGACGTGGAGATTGAACGGGGCAAGCGCCGCTCGTCGCTGTTGCCCGGATGGTTGATGGGCCCCGCGCTGCGGCTGTTGTCCTTCGTCTGGTACGGCCTGAACGTGGACCTGCGCAAGGTGGGGATGCCGTTCGACCCGTTCGGCTCCGTGGCGGTGACGAACCTGGGCTCGCTGGGGTTGGAGCGGGGCTTCGTGGCGATGGTGCCCTACACGCGCGTGCCGCTCTTGCTGGCGCCCGGGCTGGTGCGGGACGTCCCGGTGGTGGAGGGCGGCGCGCTGGTGCCGGGCAAGGCCATGACGCTGACCTGCACGTGGGACGCGCGCCTCATCGACGTGGACCTGGCCGCCCGGGTGCTGCGGCACATCGGCGGCGCGCTGGAGGACCCCAGCGGGTGGGATGCACCCGGGGCCGAAGCGCGGTAGAACCGGGGTGTCATCCGGAGGTCGGCACCATGTCCGTGGATCCCTTTCGTCGCGTCGGTGGTTCGCGTCCCGTGGGGCGCGTGCTGAGCGGCCAGGACCGCTTCGAGAAGGAAGCCCTGGAGGGCCCCCCTGAAGGCCCCCTCGCCATGGACCGCCGTCAGCGCATGGCCGGTGGCCCGCTGCCGGTGAACGGCGAGAGCCCCTTCGCCGCGAAGCTGCGCAAGCTGGCCGCGTCCAACCCGGACGGCAAGGCGGACTGAGACACCCGCGCCGCTTCAGACCTGCCCGGCGCCACCATCCACGAAGAGCTCCGCGCCGTTGACGAAGCTGCTGTCGTCCGAGGCGAGGAACAGCGCCGCCTTCGCCACCTCGTCCGGCTGCCCCATGCGGCCCAGCGGGATGAGGCTGGTGAGGTCGTCCTTGATCTGCTTCTCCCCCAACGCGCCGGCCACCAGCCCGTTGAGTCCCGGCGTGTCGATGGGGCCCGGGCTGAGCGTGTTCACCCGGATGCGCCGCCCCTTCAGGTCCGTGGCCCAGGTGCGCGCGAACGAGCGCACGGCCGCCTTCGTCGCCGCGTAGACGCTGAACGCCGCCGAGCCGTCCGAGCCCGCCGTGGAGCCCGTCAGGATGACCGAGCCGCCGTCCTTCAAGAGCGGCAGCGCCTTCTGCACCGTGAACAGCGTGCCCTTCACGTTGACGTTGAACGTCTTGTCGAAGTGCGCCTCCGTGATGGCGTCCAGCGCCACGAACTCGCCCAGGCCCGCGTTGGCGAACACCACGTCCACGTGCCCCGCGTCCTCCTTCACCCGCGCGTAGAACCGGTCCAGGTCCGCCATCACGGACACGTCCCCGCGCACGCCCACCACGCCGTGGCCAATCTCCTGCACCGCCCGGTCCACCTCCGCCTGCCGGCGGCTCATGAGGAACACCTTCGCCCCCTCCTGCGCGAAGCGCTTCGCCGTCGCGAAGCCGATGCCCGTGGTTCCACCCGTGACGACCGCGACCTTCCCGTCGAGCCTGCCCATGGTGCCGCTCCCTTGGTCCGCCCCCGCCCTGGCGAGGAGTTATGGACTTTATGGTCCATATCTAAGAATGGTGGACCGAGCGGTCAATAACTTTTATTTTCCGGGTATGGCTCGGCCTCGGACATTCGATGAAGCGCAGGTGCTGCGGGCGGCGCGCGACCAGTTCTGGAACAAGGGGTACGCGGCGACGTCCATGGATGACCTGATGCAGGCCACGGGGCTGGGCAAGGGCAGCCTCTACGGCGCCTTTGGCGACAAGCATCAGCTCTTCCTGAAGGTGTTCGACGCGTACTGCGTGGGCTCCGTGGAGTCGGTGAAGAAGGCGCTGGAGGGGCCGGACGCCGGGGCGCTGGAGCGGCTGCGTCAGCACCTGCTGGGCATCGCCACCGGGTCCGCGGCGCCCGCGAACCGGCGGGGGTGTCTGCTGTCGCGCGGCACGTCGGAGCTGGCGGCGCAGGACGCCCAGGTGGCGGACCGGGCCCTGGAGACCTTCCGGGCGCTGGAGGACGCGTTCGTGCGCTGCCTGGAGCAGGCCCGGGCGCACGGGGACCTCGCGCCCCACGCGGATCCGCGCAAGCTGGGCGCCATGCTGCTCGCCGTCCAGCGGGGGCTGGAGGCCGTGGGCAAGGCAGGCATGGATGAAGCCACGCTGCGAGGCATGGTGGAGACCGCGTTCGAAGGGCTGCCTGTCGCGGCGAAGCGCCGCCGTTAGCGCCGCCCTCTTCCGGTGACCCCCGCGTTCAGGCTAGGCACGGGGCCTGAACGCGGGTGCGCGCGGTCACTCACCGGGATGGGGGCATCAATGCGGAAGGCACATGCGGTGGCGGCGTCCCTGGCGGCGCTGCTGCTGGGGCAGACGGGCTGCTATCGGACGAGCATCGTCACGAACCTGCGGCCGGAGCCCAAGGTCCATCAGGACCGGCAGTGGTTCACGGCGGCGGGCCTGGTGCCCGTGTCCAGCCCCCCGGGCAGCGAGTGCAAGAACGGCATCGCGTGGGCCCAGAGCCGGGCGACGCCGAGCGACTTCCTCATCCAGGCGGGCCTCGCGGTGGCGGGAGCCTTCATCGGGTCCGCGGTGTGCGGGGGCAGCAACCGGACCGACGAGGAGCTGGGCAACTGCGCCGCCATTGGCCTGCTGGTGCCCACGCTGCTGGTGGGCTCGCGCACCGTGGCCTACTCCTGCGCGTCGGGGTCCCAGAACGTCAATCCGCGCCACGATTTGGGTGAGGGCCCGGGCTCGGAGACGCCGGTCCGCGCGCCGGAGGAGGGCGAGGTCCCGATGCCCGAGACCCCGACCCCGCCGCCACTGCCGCCGCCCGGCTCCGTCCCGGAGTCGAGCCCCGGTCTCTGAAATACGCCCGGACGCGGCGCGGCCCTTCACGCGCCGCGCCCGGGATGTCTGTCTATTCGCCGCGCTTCAAGCGCGCCCGCGCCGGCCCCTCCTTGGACCGGTTCCGCTCCAGCCGCTTGTGCTCCCGCTGCGCGACGGCGTCCGTCTGACGGCGCTGGAAGGCCTGCTCGCGCTGGAGCTTCTCGAAGCTCGCGCGCCGCTCCTCGGAGAGCGTGCCGTCCTCCACCGCCGCCCGCACCGCGCAGCCCGGTTCACGCTGGTGGCCGCAGTCGTTGAAGCGGCACCCGGCGGCCAGCGTGAGCACGTCCGCGAAGGCCTGGGCCAATCCCTCGTCATCGTCGCCCCACAGGCCCAGCTCGCGCATGCCGGGCCCGTCGATGATGAGGCCGCCGTGCTCCAGCACGAACAGCTCACGGTGCGTGGTGGTGTGCTGGCCCCGGTCGCCCTCCGCCAGCACGGGCTGGGTGGCGAGCCGTGCGTCGTCCAACAGCCGGTTGGTGAGCGTGGACTTGCCCACGCCGGACGAGCCCAGCAGCACGCCCGTCTTGCCGGGAGGAAGCCGCGCGCGCACCTCCTCCACGCCCAGGCCCGTGCGTGCGCTCACCGCGAGCACGTCCACGCCGGGGGACAGGGCCTCCACCTCCAGGACGCGTGCGGCCGCGTCGTCCGCGAGGTCCGCCTTGCTGAGGAGCACGACGGGCGTGGCGCCGCTGTTCCAGGCGACCGTGAGGGCGCGCTCGATGCGGCGGGGGTTGAAGTTGCCATCCAGTCCGGTGACGAGGAACACCACGTCCACGTTCGCGGCGATGAGCTGGGCGTCGTGTTCGCTGCCCGCCTCGCGCCGCTTCAGGAGGCTGCGGCGGGGGAGCACGGCGTGCATCAGCGCCTCGCCGTCACCGGACGCGGGCGGTTGCAAGAGGACCCAGTCGCCCACGGTGGGCAGGGCTTCCACGCCCTGGGCCTGATGGAGGAGGCGTCCCGAGGCGCGCGCGAGGAAGGCCGCGCCAGCGGTCTGCACGGTGAGCAGTCCCCGCTGCTGACGCACGACGCGCCCGGGGACGAGGTTGTTGGATGACGACTGCGAGACGAGTGACGACAGGGAGACGTCGAGGTCGGGACCCCAACCGAGGATTTCGAGTGACACTTGAGGAACTCCGGGCAGAGCGATGCCACGGGCGCGCGGGAGGGTACTCCGGGGCGCCGGGCGGAAAAGGAAGCAGGGCTCGCGCTGCGACGGACGACGGTGCTGCTACGACCGGCTCAGCGGATGAGCGCCCGCGTGGCGGACAGGGCCGCGACGACAAGGGGCGGAGTCATCAGGACAGGTCTCCTCAAGGGTGCGCGTCACCACCGGCGGTCATCGCCGTTCGCGTACCCAAGGACCCTAGCAACTCCTGCGTGCGTTTTCCCACTTGAACCTCACGCAACGTGAGGTTGTACCCATCACATCCAGTCACGCGGAAGACACGTGGCTGGAAAGGGGTGAGGCATGCAGCACACGGAGCTGAAGGTGGGAGAGCTGGCCCGGCGCACGGGGCTGTCCATCCGCGCGCTGCACCACTACGACGAGATTGGACTGCTCAAGCCCTCGGCGCACACGGAGTCGGGGCACCGGCTGTACACGGCGGCGGACATCGCCCGCCTGAGTCACATCCTGTCGCTCAAGCAGCTCGGGTTCTCGCTGGAGGAGATTTCCGAGACGCTGGGCCGGGCGGACTTCTCCGCCCTGCGCGTGGTGGAGCTGCGGCTCCAGCGGGCCCGGGAGCAGCTGGCGGAACAGCGTCAGCTCTGCGACCGCCTGGATTCCCTCGCACGGCAGCTGAGAGCGGCGGAGCCCGTCTCCGCCGACGACTTCCTACAGACCATCGAGGCCATGACCATGTTCGAGAAGTACTACACCCCGGAGCAGCTGAAGGAACTGGAGGCCCGCCGCCAGGCGATGGGCGACGACGCCATCAAGGAAGTGGAGGCCGAGTGGCCCCGCCTCATCGCGAGCATGCGCGAGCAGATGGAGCAGGGCGCCGACCCCGCGTCCGAGCCGGTGCGAGCCCTGGCCACGCGCTGGCGCGAGCTGGTCCGCGCCTTCACGGGCGGCAACCCCGGCATCGAGAGGTCGCTCCAGACGCTGCACCAGCAGGAGCCGCAGGTGGCGCAGCGCCAGGGCCGTGACCCCCAGCTCATGGAGTACGTGGGCCGGGCCATGGCCTGTCTGGACGCGCCGAAGTAAAGCCAGACACGGCGACGGCCGCCAGTGAAGGACTGGCGGCCGTGGCTGTCATCGGAAGGCATCCAGGCTACTGGCCGATGGTGCCCGCGGACGACCCATTGGAGCCGCTGGTGCCGGTGCCGCCGACGCCGCCCATGGTGCCGCCGGAGCCGCTGGTGCCGGTGCCGCCGACGCCGCCCGTGCCGGTCGTGCCGCTGGTGCCGCCCGTGCCGGTGCCGCCCGGGTTGATGACGGTCGAGCCGTTGGACTCGGTGCCGGGAGCGGTGGAGCCCGTGGTGCCGGTGCCCGAGCCGCCAATGGTACCGGTGCTGCCCGAGCCGCCAATCGTGCCGGAGCTACCGGAGTTGTCACCGTCCACGGTGCCCGTGTTGGTGCCGGACCCACCGTAGGTGCCGGTGCTCGTGCCGGTGGACGGCGCGGTGCTCCCGGTGCCGAAGGTGTCCGAGCTGGAGCCGGTGGTGCCGGAGCCCGTGCCGATGCCGCTGGTCCCGGTGCCGCCGGTGCCGGAAGTGCTGCCGCCGGTGGTGCCGGTGCCGGTGGTGCCCGGGGTCGTCGTCACGCCGGAGCCAGATCCGCCCGTGCCGGTGGCGGTGTTACCCGTCTCCACGCCCGTGGAGTTGGTGGTGCCAGGAGAGACCGTGCCGGTGGAGTTGGCGGAGCCCGTCTGCCCGCTGTTGATCATCTCGGGCGAGCCGCCCGAGGAGCCAGGGGTCGTCCCGGGGCTCGACCCGTCGCCTACCTGCTGGGCAAACGCGCTGGTGGAGAGGAGGAAGCTGAAAGCCAGTGCCGCAGTGCCGATGGAGCGTCGCATGTCTGGAACCCTTTCCCGTCGCTGGAGGCCTAAAGCTGTGTGCTTCAGCGGACAGGGCAACCCTTTGGATCCACCCGGCACATGGCAGGCCGGCAGCTCGCAGGTCATTCATGGGACGAAGCACCCGGGGCAGGGGTTGCACGCACGCGCGCCGGCTTCACGCATGCGGCGCAGCAAACCGTCCCGGCGCGGCTGGAGTTGATCCACGAAGCACTCGGGATGTTCGCGCCGAGCGTCCATCCAGAACGCCATTGTCTGTCGCCAGGCTTCGACGTGAGGACGCGTGCGACGGTCGTCACGGCGGTCCAGGGCCACACGGGCTCCACCGTCATGGAGGCGTCCGGCTCGAACACGCTCCAGCGCGGCCAGGAGCCCCACGAACATGAGGCCGGGCACGCACAGTCCGAGGCCCACGAGCCGCATCCGCCGACGGAAACGCCATGAGAAAGGCATGCCCTCCACGGATTGCAGGGCATGGGCCAGCTGCGGGGTGTCCAGCAGGCGGGCATTCGTGACGCGCCGAGCGGTCTTCGCGCCATTTCTGTGCTGTCCTCCGGTCCAGGGAGGCGCGTGCGTGAGCGGACGGGAAGGGCATCTGGCCGCGGGCCGCAAGAGCATGCGCCTGGCGCGAAGCGTGAGCGCCCGTGCCTGGCCGCTCACGCTCGTCATCGCCGCGGGCCTGGGCCTGCTGCTCTACGTCTCCACCACCAGCCTGCCGTACCTCATCGCCTCACCCGCCGGGGACGCGCACCTGGGCGCGCTCAATGACTGTCTGGCGCGGCAGCTGGAAGGGGCCACGCGGCTGGGCTGGGCCGTGGCGCCGGATGCTTCGCGCGCCGCGGTGTTCGGGCCCCGCGTCATTGCCATCTGCGGCGAGGACGGTTCGCACTCGCGCCTGGAGATCGCCGGCGCCACCGCGCTCGCCTTCGACGGCGAGCGCCGCCTGTGGGCCGCCGCCGGAGGCCACCTGCTGCGCGAGCGCGACGGCGCGCTCCAGCCGGTGGGCGACATCGCTCCGCCGGAGTGGCTGATCGGCCACGCGGGCGGGGTCCTCGCCCTGGATGCCACCGGGCTGCTCGTCTCCATCGCGCCGGACGGCAAGGTGCTGGCCCAGACCCAGCTGCCAGGGCCTGGAGGCCGTCTGTCCATCGGCCCCGGCGGCGTGCTGGCGGCGGTGGAGTGGGGCGGCGGCGTCATCGTCTACGACGCCCGCACCCTGGAGCTCGTGCGCGCGGAAGCCCCGTGCACCGTGGAGTTCCTGTGGTGGCTCGACACCGCGGATCAGGTCCTGCTGGCCTGTGGCGGGCCGTCCTCGCTGCGCTTCGATGTCCGCACCGGCGCCCGTGAGACCGTGCCTGCTCGCACGCGCACGCCTGCCCGAAGGCTCTCGGGGCGGGCGCTGTACGTGCAGGGGTGTGATGGCTTCCCGTGCACCGCCTCACCCCCTTGAACCTGTTATGGGGAGGTTCCGCCCTGGGCCGGTGACTCGCTGAACCGGGGCTTCCGGGGTTGGTGGGGTTCACGTGCGGGCACGACGTTCAGTGCCTGACACCCAGGGCCTCTCCACCCCGGCTTTACATTCGACAAACCCGCGAACTCATTGGACGTTCCTGGGATCGCGGGCCGGTTTCGCAGTACCGGTCGCAACGCTTTCGCCGATCAGGGGTTTCACTCGTGGACGACACCAAGGCTTCCAGCTCCTCCGCTCCCCGCAAGCGCGCCAATGGCCGAAAGACGGCCGGGGCCGCCGCAGGCCAGGACGCTGGCCTTCCAGCCACCCGGTCGCAGGGCAATGTCGCGGCCAACCGGCTGAGCGACGTGGAGGCGACGCGCGCCGAACCCGCCCGCCGAACTCCTGCTCGTGGCCGCAACGGCAACAGCCGCTCCTCCTCGGACGACCTGCGCCCCGGCGGTCCTCCTCCGCTCCAGCAGCTGCTGGCGGCGCTCCGGGCCGTGCAGGGCGGTGACTTCTCCGTGCGGCTGCCCTCGGGCGCGCAGGACGTGGTCATGGATGAGATCGCCCGCGCGTTCAACGCGGTGGTGACGCTCAACTCCACGCTCACCCACGAAATCGTCCGCGTGGAGCGCGTCGTCGGCCGCGAGGGCCGCATGGGCGAGCGCGTGGGCCTGGGCGACGTGCGCGGCGACTGGGCCACCAGCGTCCAGTCCATCAACGCCCTCATCGGCGACCTGGTGCAGCCCACCACGGAAGTCGCGCGCGTGCTGGTGGCGGTGGCCGAAGGCGACCTCACCCAGAAGATGGCCCTCGAAATCGACGGCCAGCCCGTGAAGGGCGAGTTCCTCCGCATCGGCACCACCGTGAACGCGATGGTGGATCAGCTCAACAGCTTCGCCGCGGAAGTGACGCGCGTCGCGAAGGAGGTGGGCACCGAAGGAAAGCTGGGCGGCCAGGCCGACGTGAAGGGCGTGTCCGGCGTGTGGAAGGACCTCACGGACAACGTGAACGTCCTCGCCGGCAACCTCACCGCGCAGGTGCGTAACATCGCGGAGGTCACGACGGCGGTGGCCCGCGGCGACCTGTCCCGCAAGATCACCGTGGACGTGAAGGGCGAGGTTCTGGAGCTCAAGAGCACCATCAACACGATGGTGGATCAGCTCAACAGCTTCGCCTCCGAAGTGACCCGCGTCGCGCGCGAAGTGGGTACGGAAGGAAAGCTGGGCGGTCAGGCCGCGGTGTCCGGCGTGTCCGGCACGTGGAAGGACCTCACGGACAACGTGAACTTCATGGCGTCCAACCTCACGACGCAGGTGCGCGGCATCGTGAAGGTGGTGACGGCGGTCGCCAACGGCGACCTCACCCAGAAGCTGATGGTGCCGTCGCAGGGTGAAATCGCCGCGCTGGGCGCCACGCTGAACAACATGACGGACACGCTCAACGTGTTCGCGCAGCAGGTGACCAGCGTCGCGCGCACGGTGGGCGTGGAGGGCAAGCTGGGCGCCCAGGCCCAGGTGCCCGGCGCCGCGGGGACGTGGAAGGACCTCACGGACAACGTGAACCTGATGGCGTCCAACCTCACCAGCCAGGTGCGCAACATCGCGGAGGTCTCCACCGCGGTCGCGAACGGTGACCTGTCCCGCAAGATCACCGTGGACGTGAAGGGTGAGGTCCTGGAGCTCAAGAGCACCATCAACACGATGGTGGACCAGCTCCGCGCCTTCGCAGCGGAAGTGACCCGCGTCGCGAAGGAAGTGGGTACGGACGGCAAGCTGGGCGGTCAGGCCGCGGTGCCGGGGGTCGGCGGCACGTGGAAGGACCTCACGGACAACGTGAACAGCATGGCCTCCAACCTCACCACCCAGGTGCGCAACATCGCCCTGGTGACGACGGCGGTGGCCACCGGTGACCTGTCCAAGAAGATCACCGTCGACGCTCGCGGCGAAATCCTGGAGCTGAAGAACACCATCAACACGATGGTGGACCAGCTCAACAGCTTCGCCTCGGAAGTGACCCGTGTGGCCCGCGAGGTGGGCACGCACGGCAAGCTGGGCGGTCAGGCGGAAGTGAAGGGCGTGTCCGGCACGTGGAAGGACCTCACGGACAACGTGAACTTCATGGCGTCCAACCTCACGACGCAGGTGCGAGGCATCGCCAAGGTGGTGACGGCGGTCGCGAACGGCGACCTCACCCAGCGCCTGAAGATGGAGGCCAAGGGCGAGGTCGCGGAGCTCGCGGACACCATCAACGCGATGACCCAGACGCTCTCCATCTTCGCGCAGCAGGTGACGGACGTCGCGCGCACGGTGGGCGTGGAGGGCAAGCTGGGCGCCCAGGCCGTGGTGCCGGGCGTCGCGGGCACCTGGAAGGACCTCACGAACAACGTGAACCTCCTGGCGAACAACCTGACGGACCAGGTCCGTAACATCGCCGAGGTGACGACGGCGGTCGCGAAGGGCGACCTGTCCCGCAAGATCACCGTCGACGCGAAGGGCGAAGTCCTGGAGCTCAAGAGCACCATCAACACGATGGTGGACCAGCTCCGCGCGTTCGCCGCGGAAGTGACGCGCGTCGCGAAGGAAGTGGGCACGGACGGCAAGCTGGGCGGTCAGGCCGACGTGAAGGGCGTGTCCGGCGTGTGGAAGGACCTCACGGACAACGTGAACAGCATGGCCTTCAACCTCACCACCCAGGTGCGCGGCATCGTCAAGGTGGTGACGGCGGTGGCCGACGGCGACCTGTCCCAGAAGCTGGTGATGGAGGCCAAGGGCGAGATCGCCGCGCTCGCGGACACCATCAACGCGATGACCCAGACGCTGTCCGTCTTCGCGCAGCAGGTGACGGACGTCGCGCGCACGGTGGGCGTGGAGGGCAAGCTGGGCGCCCAGGCGGAAGTGCCTGGAGTGGCCGGCACGTGGAAGGACCTCACGAACAACGTGAACCTCCTGGCCAACAACCTCACGGCCCAGGTGCGAAACATCGCGGAGGTCACGACGGCGGTCGCGAACGGCGACCTGTCCAAGAAGATCACCGTCGACGCGAAGGGCGAAGTCCTCGAGCTGAAGAGCACCATCAACACGATGGTGGACCAGCTCCGCGCGTTCGCCGCGGAAGTGACGCGCGTCGCGAAGGAAGTGGGTACGGAAGGCAAGCTGGGCGGTCAGGCCGACGTGAAGGGCGTGTCCGGCGTGTGGAAGGACCTCACGGACAACGTGAACGTCCTCGCCGGCAACCTCACGGACCAGGTGCGCAACATCGCCAAGGTCACGACGGCCGTCGCGAACGGCGACCTGTCCCAGAAGATCACCGTGAGCGTGAAGGGCGAGGTGCTGGAGCTGAAGAACACCATCAACACGATGGTGGACCAGCTGCGCGCCTTCGCTTCGGAAGTCACCCGCGTCGGTAAGGAAGTGGGTACGGAGGGCAAGCTGGGCGGCCAGGCCGCGGTGCCCGGCGTCGCGGGCGTGTGGAAGGACCTCACGGACAACGTGAACGTCCTGGCCGCGAACCTCACGGACCAGGTGCGCAACATCGCCAAGGTGACCACGGCGGTGGCCTACGGCGACCTGTCGCAGAAGATCTCCGTGGAGGCGAAGGGCGAAATCCTGGAGCTCAAGAGCACCATCAACACGATGGTGGACCAGCTCCGCGCGTTCGCCTCCGAAGTGACCCGCGTCGCGAAGGAAGTGGGTACGGACGGCAAGCTGGGGGGGCAGGCCGCGGTGCCCGGCGTCGCCGGCACGTGGAAGGACCTCACGGACAACGTGAACAGCATGGCGTCCAACCTCACCAGCCAGGTGCGCAACATCGCGCTGGTGACGACGGCCGTCGCGAACGGTGACCTGTCCAAGAAGATCACCGTCGACGCGAAGGGCGAAATCCTGGAGCTGAAGAACACCATCAACACGATGGTGGACCAGCTGAACAGCTTCGCCTCCGAAGTGACCCGCGTGGCCCGTGAAGTGGGCGCGGAGGGCAAGCTGGGCGGTCAGGCGGAGGTGAAGGGCGTGTCCGGCACGTGGAAGGACCTCACGGACAACGTGAACTTCATGGCCCGCAACCTCACGACGCAGGTGCGCGGCATCGTGAAGGTGGTGACCGCGGTCGCCAACGGCGACCTCAAGCAGAAGCTGGTGGTGGACGCGAAGGGCGAAGTGGCCGCCCTGGCGGAGACCATCAACAACATGACCGACACGCTGGGCATCTTCGCGGAGCAGGTCTCCACGGTGGCCCGCGAGGTGGGCGTGGAAGGGAAGCTGGGCGGCCAGGCCCGCGTGCCCGGTGTGGCCGGCACGTGGAAGGACCTCACGGACAACGTGAACTTCATGGCCTCCAACCTCACCACCCAGGTGCGCGGCATCGTGCGCGTGGTGACGGCGGTGGCCAACGGCGACCTGACCCAGAAGCTCATCGTGGACGCGAAGGGCGAAGTGGCGGCGCTCGCGGACACCATCAACAACATGACCGACACGCTGGGCACCTTCGCGGAGCAGGTCTCCACGGTGGCCCGCGAGGTGGGTATCGAAGGAAAGCTGGGCGGCCAGGCCCGCGTGCCCGGCGCGCGCGGCACGTGGCGGCAGCTGACGGACAACGTGAACCAGCTGGCCGGTACGCTCACCAGCCAGCTGCGCGCCATCTCCGACGTGGCCACCGCCGTGACCAAGGGCGACCTGACCCGCAGCATCACGGTCGTCGCCGAAGGCGAGGTCGCGGCGCTGAAGGACAACATCAACCAGATGATCGTCAACCTGCGTGAGACCACGCAGAAGAACCAGGAGCAGGACTGGCTCAAGACGAACCTGGCGAAGTTCAGCGGCATGATGCAGGGCCAGAAGTCCCTGGACGCCGTCAGCCGCCTCATCATGAGCGAGCTGACCCCGCTGGTGTCCGCGCACCACGGCGCCTTCTTCCTCAGTGACCCCGAGGGCGGCATGCCGTCCCTCAAGCTCACCAGCACCTACGCGTACCGGGAGCGCAAGCACCTGGCGAACCGCTTCCGCCTGGGCGAGGGACTGGTGGGGCAGTGCGCGCTGGAGAAGAAGACCATCCTGCTGACGCGCGTGCCGTCGGACTACATCACCATCTCCTCCGGGCTGGGTGAGTCCGCGCCGCTCAACATCATCGTCTTGCCCGTCCTCTTCGAGGGCGAGGTGAAGGCCGTCATCGAGCTGGCCTCGTTCCACCCGTTCAGCGCCATCCATCAAATCTTCCTGGATCAGCTGACGGAGAGCATCGGCGTGGTGCTCAACATGATCATGGCGAACATGCGCACGGAGACGCTGCTCTCCGAGTCGCAGCGCCTGACCCAGGAGCTCCAGAGCCAGTCGCGCGAGCTGACCCAGCAGCAGGACGAGCTCAAGCGCACCAACATCGAGCTGGAGGACAAGGCGAAGGAGCTGGCGGACCAGAACACCCGCGTGGAGGAGAAGAACCGCGAGGTGGAGCTGGCGCGCGTCAGCCTGGAGGAGAAGGCGGAGCAGCTCACCATCATCTCCAAGTACAAGAGCGAGTTCCTGGCCAACATGAGCCACGAGCTGCGCACGCCGCTCAACTCGCTGCTCATCCTCGCGAAGCTCCTGTCGGACAACAAGGACGGCAACCTCTCCACCAAGCAGGTGGAGTACGCCAACACCATCTACGCGTCCGGCGGGGACCTGCTCAGCCTCATCAATGAAATCCTCGACCTGTCCAAGGTGGAGGCGGGCAAGATGCAGGTGGAGCCCCGGGACATCGTCCTCACGGAGCTCAACCAGTTCATCGAGCGCAGCTTCCGTCCGGTGGCGGACCAGAAGGGCCTCACCTTCCAGGTGGAGGTGCTCCCGGGCACGCCGCGCCACGTGCGCACGGACCCGCAGCGGCTGCAGCAGGTGCTCAAGAACCTGCTCTCCAACGCCTTCAAGTTCACGGACGAGGGCGGCGTGAAGCTCACCGTGCGCCAGGCGGACAAGGGCATCCGCTTCGACCACGAGACGCTGCGCCGCTCGCGCAACGTGCTGGCCTTCGCGGTGAAGGACACCGGCATCGGCATCGCCAAGGACAAGCAGCGCATCATCTTCGAGGCGTTCCAGCAGGCGGACGGCTCCACCGCGCGCAAGTACGGCGGCACCGGCCTGGGCCTGTCCATCAGCCGCGAAATCGCCAAGCTGCTGGGCGGCGAAATCCGCCTGGAGAGCGAGCCGGGCAAGGGCAGCACGTTCACCCTCTACCTGCCGCCGGAGTACCAGGGCGCGGATGACGATGTGTCCCAGGGCTCGGAGACCTCCAGCCGCGCGCTGGGGGCCCTGCCGGAGCCGCTCATCACCTCGCCCGTCTCCAGCACCGCCACGCCGCCGCCGCTGGCCCCGCCTCCCGCCATCCTGGAGCCGCAGGCCCACGTGCTGGACGCCGCGCTGCCCCCGCAGGTGGAGGGGGCGCACACGCCCGTCGTGGTGGAGGACGACCGCGACCTCATCCGCGACGGTGACCGCACCCTGCTCATCATCGAGGACGACCTGAAGTTCGCCCGCATCATGGTCCAGATGGCGCGCGAGAAGGGCTTCAAGGCCCTGGTCGCCACGCGCGGGGACAGCGGCCTGTCCATGGCGCACGAGTACCAGCCGGACGCCATCACCCTGGACATCCAGCTGCCCGTGGTGGACGGCTGGAGCGTGCTGGACCGCCTCAAGCGCAACCCGCGCACGCGCCACATCCCCGTCCACATCATCAGCGTGATGGACAAGCACCTGGGCAACACCCAGGGCGCGTTCGGCTACCTGACCAAGCCCGTGAGCAAGGAGGGCCTGGAGCGCGTCTTCGGCCAGCTGTCGCGCTTCCTGGAGCGCCGCGAGCGCCGCCTGCTCGTCATTGAAGACGACGACGTGCAGCGCAGCAGCCTCACCCAGCTGCTCAGCGATGGCGGCGACGTCGTCGTCACCGCGGTGGCGTCCGGCCAGGAGGCCCTCCAGAAGCTGGAGGAGAACGAGTACGACTGCCTCGTCATCGACCTGCTGTTGCCCGACATGGACGGCATCAAGCTGGTGGAGGAGGTGAAGACGCAGCAGCGCTTCCGCGACCTGCCCATCGTCGTCTACACCGGCCGTGAATTGACGCCCAAGGACGAGTCCCGCCTGCGGCGCTACACCGGCAGCGTCATCCTGAAGAGCGGCGCGAAGAGCCCGGACCAGCTGCTCAGCGACACGGCGCTCTTCCTGCACCGCCTGGATGAGAACCTCCCGGCGCGCGCACGGGCGGCCCTGGCGCAGCGCAACGACCAGGACGCACCGCTGGCCGGCAAGAAGGTGCTGCTGGTGGATGACGACATGCGAAACATCTTCGCGCTCACCAGCGTGCTGGAAAATCACAGCATGCAGGTCGTCTTCGCGGAGAACGGGCGGGCCGCCATTGAAATGCTCGGCCAGCACCCCGACGTGGACGTCGTGTTGATGGACGTGATGATGCCGGAGATGGATGGCTATGAGACCATGCGTGCCATCCGCAAGGACCCCAAGTACGCCAGCCTGCCCATCATCGCCGTCACCGCGAAGGCGCTGAAGGACGACCGGGAGAAGTGCATGGCCGCCGGCGCGAGTGACTACCTGCCCAAGCCGGTGGACACCGACAAGCTGTTGGAACTGGTCCGGCTCTGGGTGAGTGCTTGATACTCAACGAGGGCGATCCACCCTCCCGCCCCCTTTGCACTTCCGTCTGGAAGGGGGCGGACCTAGCCTTGTTCGCCGTGTCTCGGGTCCCCTGACCCACGCGCTCCCCCACTGCGCACATGAACTCCACTGAGCACACTCCGGAACGTCCCCAGGAAGCCGCCGCGTCGCCGCGCGCGGCCATCCTGATGGTGGACGACCATCCGGCCAACCTCCTGGCGCTGGAGGCCATCCTCGAGCCCCTGGGCCAGGACCTGGTGAAGGCCACCAGCGGCGAGGAGGCGCTCAAGCAGCTGTTGCAGCGCGACTTCGCGGTCATCCTGATGGACGTGCAGATGCCGGGGCTGGACGGGTTCCAGACGGCGGCGCTCATCAAGCAGCGCGAGCGCACGCGCACCATCCCCATCATCTTCCTCACCGCGCTCAGCCGTGACGCGGCGCATGTCTTCAAGGGCTACGCGCACGGCGCGGTGGACTACCTGCTCAAGCCCTTCGACCCGGAAATCCTCCGCTCGAAGGTCAGCGTCTTCGTGGACCTGTTCCTCAAGGAGCAGCAGCTCCAGCGCCAGGCGGCCCTCCTGCGCCAGCGCGACCGAGAGGCCCTGGAGCGCCAGAGCGCGCTGCGCTACCGCCGGCTCACGGAGGCCCTGCCGGAGCCCATGTGGGCGGCCCGCGCGGACGGAGCGCTGACGTACGCCAACCGGGCCTGGCGGGAGTACACCGGCCACCAGGAGGGGTATGAGCTGTCGCTCTCCTCCTTCCTCCAGGACGTGCACCCGGCGGACCGCGAGCGCATGCGCGTGGTGTGGAGCGACGGGCTGGAGCAGGTGCATGGCAGCACGCAGGAGTTCCGGCTGCGGCGCAAGGACGGCGTCTACCGCTGGCACCTGGCGCGCGCGGTGCCCGAGCACGACGAGCACGGGGCGCTGGTGGGCTGGCTGGCCATCGCCACGGACATCGACGACAAGCGGCGCGCGGAGGAGGCGCTGGCCCGCTTCAAGACGACGCTGGACGCCACGCTGGACTGCGTCCTGATGTTCACCCCGGACACGCTCACGCTCGCGTACGCGAACGCGGGCGCGGCCAAGCAGCTGTCCTCCTCCGTGGAGGAGCTGGTCGGCCTGTCGGTGCTGGAGGTGGAGGGCGCCTTCGACGAGACGGGCTTCCGCAAGCTGCTGGCGCCGCTGATGTCCGGCACGCTGCCGTCGCAGACGTACTCCACCAACCACCGCCGCCGCGACGGCACGGAGGTGCCGGTGGAGGTGGTGCTCCAGTACGTGGCGGAAAAGGAGGGCCCCGGCCGCTTCATCTCCGTGGCGCGCGACATCACCGAGCGCCAGCGCGCGGAGACGGCGCTGCGGCTGGCGAGCGAGGCGAAGGACGCGTTCCTCGCCGCCGCGAGCCACGAGTTGCGCACGCCGCTGGCCGCGGCGAAGGGCCACGCGCACCTGGCGCTCCTGAAGCTGGGCGGGCAGACGGAGGCCGGCCCGGGCAAGTCGCTGCAGATCATCAACCGGCAGATCGACCGCATGGCGAAGCTGGTGGAGGACCTGCTGGACATCAGCCGGCTGCAGGCGGGCCGCCTGTCCCTGGAGCTGGAGCCGTTTGATTTGTCGCAGCTGGTGCTGGAGACGCGGGACCGCATGGCGGTGCTGTCGCAGACGCACGAGCTGAAGGTGGAGGTCCCCGAGCACCTGGAAGGCACGTGGGACCGGGGGCGGTTGGACCAGGTGCTGACGAACCTGTTGTCCAACGCCATCCGCTATTCGCCGGAGGGTGGCCAGGTGCTGGTGCGCCTGGCGGCCGAGGGCGACAGCGGCGTGCACCTGTCCGTGAAGGACCAGGGCGTGGGCATCCCCAGCGAGAAGCAGCGGCTCATCTTCGAGCGCTTCGGCCGCGCGCACGGCAGCAAGTACGGAGGCCTGGGGCTGGGGCTCACCATCAGCCAGGGCATCGTGGAGCAGCACGGCGGCCGCATCTGGGCGGAGTCCACGGGGAAGGTGGGTCAGGGCTCCACCTTCAACGTCTGGCTGCCCCGGCGCACGGAGGCCCAGGCGGCGACGCCGACGGAGTCCTCGCGCACGCCGAGCTAGAGGAACCGGCGGATCCACCGGTTCGTGTCGCTCTCATGGAGGGACAGTCCCTCCGCTTCGTGCTGGAAGAGGAAGGGCTCCATCAGGCGGGCCAGCGCGCGGTACTGGGGAGGGATGGCCTTTTCCTGCGTGTCGATGGGGTCTGGCCATTCGTCCAGCGTGACGAGCACGCGGTCTCCGTCCATGGGAAGCAGGGAGACCTCGGGGAAGGGGAGCGCGTTGCGGAGCGCTTCAATGCCGCCGAGTTGTCCCAGCAGGGGCTGACCGAGGAACGTGAGCCAGTAGGGGCCCAGGGCTCGGGTTCCAAGGATGGTGCCGAAGTCCTCGATGTTGTGAAGGTCCAGACCTGGGAAGCGCGCGAGGAGCGCTTCGATAAGATCTACCCTTGCGGAGCTCCAGAGGCCTGCCGGAGAAATGATGGCGAAGCTGGCGTAGCCGAAGCTGAACGGCAGCTCTTGAGCCAGCTCCAGCGCCAGGGCACGAAACGAGGCTGCTCCGTTCTCCTGGAGGTATTCGGTGGGAAACGTGAATGACGCCGAGCCGAAGGGAGCGTTGCCGAAAGGATTGTTGCTGGACCAGCCTGCGTATTCGAAGGTGTAGCCGCTGGAGACATCACCTCCCCCTGGGCTTTCCATCAGCAGTGCACGTCCGCTGTAGCCCGAGGGACGCTCGATCATCTGCTGGCGAGCGATCTCCCAGCCCCTGTCGTCGAGCTCCAGGATGTCGCCATCGTCCGCTCCGTACCAACCCAGCGAGCCCGGGGGAATGACCTGACGGTAGTGCTGCAATGCACGCCATGCCGCCAGCGCGACCTCCTTGTGCTCACGCTGAATGAAGAAGTGGAGGACGACGCCATCGCGGGCCGTGGGGACGGGAGGGCTGCCTTTCGACCACAGGCGGATGACTGGGTACTCCTTCGTCATGGCTTCACCTCTCGCAATCCATACCGGGGCGAAATGAGCAGTGCCTGTCCCCCCAATGCGTTCTGATAAAGGGTTCTCTGAGACATGTCTTCGTAGGGGCTGCCCCGGCCGTACTGTGTCCACTGTGGCAGGTTGCTGTCGGGGCACGGGAACTTGAAGTCCAGCGTGAGCACGGACTTCAGCAACTGGCTGCGGTTCTCGTGAAGCACGATGTCCGGCTTGATGGTGCCCCGGAGTTCGTCTGTGCAGCCATCGGCGAGGAGCCGCGCTTCCTTCTCCTGGCTGATGCTCTCCACCATCCGGGCGTGCGGGTAGTATCGG
This sequence comes from Corallococcus sp. AB049A, assembly GCF_003668885.1. NCBI lineage: Bacteria > Pseudomonadati > Myxococcota > Myxococcia > Myxococcales > Myxococcaceae > Corallococcus > Corallococcus sp. AB049A. Next base: position 44,191 of record NZ_RAWL01000011.1, read on the forward strand.
TAGCGCTGCTCGATGCTGAAGGGCGCGGGCCACAGCTTCTTCAGTACCTGCTCCGCGCATTGAAGAGCGAGCACGTGCTTCTGCTTGCCCAGGAACATGGCCCGGGTCACGGGATTGCCGCAGCGGTCCTGCTCCACCACCTCCGCGCACTCCTGACGCGTCGGAGGCCGGTCCTGGAAGAAGCGTGCGTTCCCCACCTGCTCGGCTTGCACCGCGCACGCGGTGAGCTGCTTTTCCAGCTCATCCGCGCCGTGGTCCTGCTGCATCAGCGCGAGCACTGCCGGAGGGATGGCCCGAACCAGCGGGGAGGCCATGGCCTGGGTCGCTGCCCGCGCGGACGCCTGCTCCGCCACGTAGGCCGCGTACCGTGCCTTCCCGGCCGTCTCTGAATCCACGAACCCCAGCTCTCCGTGCCGGGAATGCCGTGGCCCTCCGGCACATGCCGTCAGCAGGGCACAGGCGACCCAGAGACTCATGCGCTGTCGAACTGCCATCAGGGTTGGAGGAACCGGCGGATCCACCGGTTCATGTCCTGCTGGTAGAGAGGGAGCTCTTTCTCTTCGCCTTCGTACCTGAAGAGGAAGGGCTCCATCAGGCGGGCCAGCGCGCGGTACTGGGGAGGGATGGCCTTTTCCTGCGTGTCGATGGGGTCCGGCCAGTCGTCCAGTGTAACGAGCACGCGGTCACCGTCCATGGGGAGCAAGGAGGCTTCAGGGAACGGAAGCACGTTCCGGAGCGCGTCGATGCCGCCCAGCTGGCCCAGCAGGGGCTGGCCCAAGAACGTGAGCCAGTGGGGGCCCAGGGCTCGGGTTCCGAGGATGGAACTGAACCTCGTGACATGTGGCGCATCCAGGCCGGGATAGCGAGCGAGCAGCGCTTCGGTGCTGTTCCAATTGCCTGATGCCCAGGACCCCTGTGTCGACACAATGGCGGGGCTGGCGTACCCGAAGTTGAAGGGCAGCTCACGAGCCAGCTCGAATGCGAGGGTGCGTAAGTGCTCCGCACCGTGCCTCTGGAGGTATTCCGTGGGGAACGTGAACGCCAATGCCGTGACAGGGGCGTCGTGGAACGGGCTGTTGAGCAGCCGCCCGTAATACTCAACCTGGTAGCCACCTGTTTCGCTGGGGCTCTCCCGCAGCTCAGCGGTTCTTCCGCCGCCTCCAAGACAGTCAATCACTTCCTGGCGGTTGTGCTCCCAACCCGCATCGTCGAGCGGCACCATGTCGCCGTCATCGGAGGTGTACCAATTCAGTGCGCCAGCGGGGATGACTCGGCGGTAGGTCTCGATGGCTCTCCAGATGGCGGGAGCGACCTCTGTATGGTCACGATGGATGAAGAGGGCGACGACAACGCCATCGCGGCCCACGAGCCAGCCGCCTCGGTCGCGAAGCCGGATGAGGGGAAAAGCTTCGTTCATTGTCCTGATGTCCTCATTCCTCTTGGTGGGGAGATGAGGAACGCTCGTCCACCCAACGCTTGTTCATAGATGTCCCGCTGGGTTTGGTCGGCATAGGGACTGCTCCTCCCATATCGGGTCCATTGTGGCTCATTGGTATCCGGACACGGGAACTTGAAGTCCAGCGTGAGCACGGACTTCAGCAGGAGGCTGCGGTCCTTGTGAAGCACGATGTCCGGCTTGATGGTGCCCCGGAGTTCATCGGTGCAGCCATTGGCGAGGAGCCGCGCTTCCTTGTCCTTGCTGATGCTCTCCACCATCCGGGCGTTCGGGTAGTAGCGGTAGCGCTGCTCGATGCTGAAGGGCGCGGGCCACAGCTTCTTCAGCACCTGCTCCGCGCACTGAAGGGCGAGTACGTGCTTCTGCCTGCCCAGGAACATGGCTCGGGTCACGGGATTGCCGCAGCGGTCCTGCTCCACCACCTCGCCGCACTCCTGCCGCGTCGGAGGCCGGTCCTGGAAATAGCGCGCGTTCCCCAAGTGCTCCGCCTGGACGGCACACGCGGCGAGCTGCTTCTCGAGCTCATCCGCGTCGTGGTGGTCTTCCTGCATCAGTGCGAGCACGGCCGGAGGAATGGCCTTGAGCAGTGGAGAGGCCATGGCCTGGGTCGCGGCCCTCGTGGATGCCTGCTCCGCCACGTAGGCCGCGTACCGTGCCTTCCCGGCGGTCTCTGAATCCACGAACCCCAGCTCTCCGTGCCGGGAATGCCGTGAGCCACCGGCACATGCCGTCAGCAGGGCACAGGCGACCCAGAGACTCATGCGCTGTCGAACTGCCATCAGGGTTGGAGGAACCGGCGGATCCACCGGTTCGTGTCCTGCTGGTAGAGAGGGAGCTCTGTCTCTTCGCCTTCGTACCTGAAGAGGAAGGGCTCCATCAGGCGGGCCAGCGCGCGGTACTGGGGAGGGATGGCCTTTTCCTGCGTGTCGATGGGGTCCGGCCAGTCGTCCAGTGTAACGAGCACGCGGTCACCGTCCATGGGGAGCAAGGAGGCTTCAGGGAACGGAAGCACGTTCCGGAGCGCGTCGATGCCGCCCAGCTGTCCCAGCAGGGGCTGGCCCAAGAACGTGAGCCAGGCGGGGGCCAGGGCTCGGGCGCCGAGGATGGAGTGGAACCCGGTGCCGTGGTGGAGGTCCAGGCCCGGATAGCGAGTGAGGAGGTCCTCGACGTGGTCCCACTTCGCCGCGCCCGACATGCCATGGGACGAGGTGATGGCGAAGCTGGCGTATCCGAAGTTGAACGGAAGCTCGCGAGCGAGCTCCAGCGTCAGTGCGCGGAGATGGGCCGCACCATTTCCCAAGAGGTAGTCCGTGGGAAACGTGAATGACACCGAGTTGATGGGTGCCTTGCCGAACGGCGTATCAAGCGGATGGCCTTCGTACTCGAAGATGTAGCCGCTGGAGACTTCACCTCCGCCGGGGCTCTCCGACAGGCTCGCGTTCCCGCTGTATCCCCAGGGGCGCTCGAGCATCTGTTGGCGAACCACCTCCCAGCCCTTGTCATCAAGCTCCAGGATGTCGCCGTCATCCGTGCCGTACCAACCCAGCGAGCCCGGAGGAATGGCTCGAAGATAGGCCTGCAGCGCATGCCATACAGCGGGCGCGATCTCCGTGTGATCGCGGTGGATGAAGAAGCTGAGGCCAATGCCATCGCGAGCCGCGGGGAGCGGGGGCGAGCCTTTCGACCACAGGCGGATGACAGGGTATTCCCTGATCATGGTTTCACCTCCTTTACGCCTGTACGAGGCGAAATGAGCAAGGCCTGCCCTCCCAGGGCTTCCTCGTAGACGGTTCGCTGGGACCTGCCGGCGTAGGAGCCTGTGTCATACCTCGCCCAGGTGGGCCCGTTTGTGTCCGGGCACGGGAACTTGAAGCCCAGCGTGAGCACGGACTTCAGCAGGAGGCTGCGGTCCTCGTGGAGCACGATGTCCGGCTTGATGGTGCCCCGGAGTTCATCGGTGCAGCCATCGGCGATGAGCCGCGCTTCCTTGTCCTTGCTGATGCTCTCCACCATCCGGGCATGGGGGTAGTAGCGGTAGCGCTGCTCGATGCTGAAGGGCGCGGGCCACAGCTTCTTCAGCACCTGCTCCGCGCATGCCAGCGCGAGCACATGCTTCTGCTTGCCCAGGAACATGGCCCGGGTGACCGGGTTGCCACAGCGGTCCTGCTCCACCACTTCGGCGCACTCCTGCCGCGTCGGAGGCCGGCCATGGAAGTAGCGTGCGTTCCCCACCTGCTCGGCTTGCACCGCGCAGGCGGTGAGCTGCTTCTCCAGTTCATCGCGTCGTGGTCCTGTTGCATCAGCGCGAGCACGGCCGGCGGAATGGCCCGGACCAACGGGGAGGCCATGGCCAGGGTCGCGGCCCTCGTGGACGCCTGCTCCGCCACGTAGGCCGCGTGCCGTGCCTTGCCGGCCGTCTCCGAATCCACGAACCCCAGGTCTCCGTGCCGGGAATGCCGTGAACCCCCGGTACACGCCGTGAGCAACGCACCCACCACCCAGAGACTCGTCACGGGACGCACGCGCCGGACTCTATTGCCTCCTCCAGCTCCGGCGATGTCCATGCTTGAAGGAGTCGCCTGGATTCCAAGGACCGTGGCCGCGCTCGCGTGTGCTGTGCGCCCTGGTGTAACAAGACACTTCACGAGACACGCCTGATACATGGGAGCACGGACCTTGGACGCTCGGCACGGTTGGATCTCCCCCTCGCTCCTGGCGCAGGCCTGCGCTGGGGGACAGGCACTCCCACCGCGGCTGCGTGCCCGGTTCGAGCGCGCCTTCGGGGCCGACCTGAGCGCCGTGCGCCTGCACGAGCATCCCCTGGCCGCCAGGCTGGGAGCACAGGCCCTGTGCTGGGGCGAGCGGATCCTCTTCGCTCCGGGAACCCTGGAACACGACCTGGCTCGCGGCGGCCGGATCCTCGCGCACGAACTGGTGCATGTGCTGCAACAGCGCGCGGGGCGCGTCCCTCACGGAAACGGTGGGGCCGGGCTGCTCGTGGATGGAGCCCTCGAAGCAGAGGCCGAGGCCCTGGCGGCACGGGCCCTGTCGGGTGCGCGTGACTGCTGGACGGGCGCGGGCCGGGGGACCTCGCCCACTCCCGCGCTTCAGGCGTACCACGTCGTCCCGAACGCCCAGTTCGGCGCCCAGCACGTCAACCTCCACAACGCCACCTTCGAGACGCAGCGGGACGGCCTGCGGCCCCAGCCCTACCCGAAGACGAACCCCGACAGCTTCCTCATCGATGCCGGCACGGCGAACGTCATGGTGCGCGCCCACAACCAGGTCGCGCTCCGGTTCTCGGATGACAACGAGCTCGCCGTCGAGGACACCAATCCCCGCCACGAGCAGGCCAGGCACTTCTTCGCCACCGACCGCGCCATCGACCGGTGCAACCGCGCGCTGCGTTCCGCGGGCTCCAACTACCGGATCGCCAAGGTCCCCGGGCCCCGCTACCTCGAAGTCGGTCCCCCCGCGCAGCCAGGCTGCCTGCCCTTCCTGAGCGGTCCGGGACCCAAGCGGCTGTTCCAGGTGGCCATGTCCGAGGACGGGCTGTTCGATCCCCCCGTGTCGCAGAACTGCAACGAAATCTCCGGCAAGGTCATGGGGGAGCAGCAGGACTCGCGGCGCACCGTGAGGCTCAACCCGTCCGGCAATCAGCTCTTCCTCAACCTCCCGCGCTGGCAGCTCGGAGGCTGGGCCCACGCCTACCCGACCCATGGCGACATCCCCTTCCGGCTGGCGGTGCTCATCACCACGTTCCTCTTCCATGGACAGGGCGAGGGCCCCAACGCCGCCGCGGCCCGGCAGCGCGCGGTCAACGACTACCAGGTGGGATTGCAGAACGCGCTGGTGGGCGCCAACACCCCTCCGGCCCAGATGGCGGCGCTCGCGGGCTTCTATGGCCCCATTGGCCGCAACTACGGCCGGTTGGTGAACCGGGTCCGCGCCAACGCCGCCATGACCCTCAACGGCGTCAACCTCAACGCGGCCACGCTGGGCGCACGCTACGAGCAGCTGCTCTTCCGGCTGGGCCTCAACTCCCATGCGAACCCGCGCGTGGGCGACGCGTTCCAGACCTACTCCGTGGGCGCCATGGAGCGGTATCAGGATGCTCAGCACCGCAACTGGATGCGGATGCGGGACGAGGTCGCTCCCCGCCCGGCAGCGCCCATCCCTCCGCCCGTCTACTGCGAACCGGTGTGGGAGTATCACTGGGGCGGCGTGGTCGCGGAGAGCGGCGCGGACCGCATCACCTTCGAGAACTACGCCCGCAACTACGAGGACCGCGATGGTCCCCAGCTCCATGGCGGCGAGCAACGAGGCTTCTTCCAGATGACCCGCGTGCCCACCCAGGTCAATGATCCGCTCATCGCCCAGTCCTGGCACGAGAGCTGTTACGCCCACGGCTTCGCCAATGCCCTGACGTTGTGCGTCTCCAAGCTCGGCCGCTGCGGGCGCTAAAGCCGGCTCAACGCCTTCCTCGCGCCAGCAGCATCACCGCGACCAGGATGGCGCCCATCGCCGCCCAGGTCAGGGGGCCCAGCGTCTCTCCCGCGAACACCACGCCCAGGAGCACCGCCACCGCCGGGTTCACGTACGCGTAGCTCGTCGCGAGCGCCGGCCGTGCGTGCCTCAGCAGGTACCCGTACGCGCTGAACGCCACCAGCGAACCGAACACCACCAGATACACGAACGACGCCATCGCGCGCGCGGGCACCACGTCCGCCATCCGCTCCCCCAACCCGAAACTCACCCCCATCATCATCACGCCCGCGCTCAACATCTGCGTCGCCGGCGTCATCAACCCCGCGGCCATCGGCAGCCTCCGGCTCCACACCGACCCGAAGGCCCACGCCATGGG